>NZ_JBFULT010000594.1:0-4476 GCF_054049755.1 Bradyrhizobium sp. P5_C11_2 | reverse complement strand
GCCGACGACGGTGGCGATGAAAGCGAGCGGCACGGTCGAACGCGCGCCGACCATCAGGCGGCTCAGGACGTCGCGGCCGAATTGATCAGCGCCAAGCCAGTTCTGCCAGCCGGGTGCGCGAAACCGGCCGAGAAAATCGATTTTCTCCGGCGCATAGGGCGCCAATGCGGGCCCGAACAGGCRAGCGGCCGCGATCAGCGCCAGGAGCACGACGCCGACAAAACCCTGCGGCTTTCGCATCAGACGGACGAACAGGTTAGTCATAGCGGATCCGCGGGTCGAGAAGGGCGTACGCCATGTCTGCGAGCGTGTTGGTGACGGCATAGGTCGCGGCCATGATCAACGCGCCCGCCTGGATCGACGGCAGGTCGCGCGTGGTGATGGCGATCATCAGCGCCCGCCCGATGCCGGGAATGGCGAATATCTCCTCGATCACGATGATGCCGCCGAGCAAATAGCCGACGTCGAGCGCGATGATGGTGACGACCGGCAACAGCGCGTTGCGCAGGGCGTGGCGAAACAGCACGGTGCGTTCCGGCAGGCCTTTCAAGCGCGCGGCGCGGATATAGTCCGATTTCAGCACGTCGAGCGTCTCGGAGCGCATCATGCGCATGACGTGCGCGACGAGGATCACCGAGACAGTGAGCACCGGCAGCGCCAGATGACGGATGCCGCCGCCGAAATCCTCCAGTGGGGAGACGTAGCCGGTCGCCGGCAGCCAATGCAACGTATCGGCCAGCAGAAGGACAAGCAGCGTCGCGGTGACGAATTCCGGCAGCGAGACCCCGAGATAGGCGATGAGGCTGACGCCCGTGTCGGTGAGCCTGCCTTGCCGCAGCGCCGCGACCACGCCGAGGGGCACGGCAACAGCCAGTGTGACCAGGATGGCCGACACGGCAAGCAGCAGCGAGCGCGACAGCGCCGCCAGCATTTCCGGGCCGACCGGCTGGCTCGTGCGCATCGAGATGCCGAAATCGCCGGTGAACACGCGGCCGGCCCAGCGCCCATATTGCAGCCAGGCCGGACCGCCGAGCCCGAGCCTTGCCCTGAGCGCGGCCAGCATTTCCGGCGTCGCATTCTCGCCGAGCAGCGACTGGGCTGCGTCCGCCGGCAGGATCTGGGTGATGGCGAACACGAGCATCGAGACCACGATGACGGTGTAGACCATCAGCATCAGACGGCGCGCAAACCAGGTGAGCGACACCCAACGTCTCCGGCGTCAGGCGCGCTTCGGCGCACCGGCGCCGAGCGAAACCGTGTCGAGGCGGAACACCGAGCCGCGCGGGTGCAGCATGTAACCTTCGACATAGGATCGTTGTGCCGCAAGAAGGTCGAAGAACGCCGAGATGACCGTGGGTACTTCCGTGTTCATCATCTCCTGCGCCTTGGCATAGAGCGCTGTCCGCTTGGATTCATCGGTCTCGACGCGGGCTGCGTTGATGACGGCGTCGAAGTCCGTGTTGTTCCAGCGGGTCTCGTTCCAGGCCGCGTTCGACGTGTAGAGCAGGTTGAAGATGGCGTCGGCGGTCGGCTGCATGTTGTAGAAGCCGACGTAGAAATTGCCCTTCTTCCAGACCTGGTCGAGATAGGTGGCATGCGGCATGGTCTGCACGTTGATGCGGAAACCGGCTGCGGCGGCCATCTCGCGAACCGCGACGCCGAGCTGCGTGCGGGTCGACGGTCTGTCGGAGGCGACCAGCGTCAAATCGATGCCGTTGGGATAGCCCGCGTCAGCCAGGAGCTTCTTTGCCTTGGCGATGTCGGGCTTCTTCAGCGGAATGTTCTTGTAGAAGTGGTAGGCGGAGCTCAGCGGCGTGTCGTTGCCCGGCGTGCCATAGCCGCCCGCGACGAAGCCCACGGTTGCCTCGCGATCGACCGCCAATGCCAGGGCCTGGCGAACGCGCACGTCGTTGAACGGCTTCTGGTCGCATCCGAGGTTGATATTCAGGAACTGGCCGGATGGGGTGCGCAGGGCCTTGACGCCATTGGCCTTGACGAGGCGCTCATATTCACCCGGCGTGGTCGTGAGCAGCAAATCGATCTCACCGGAGATCATTGCTGACGCCTCGGCGGTGCGGTCCGGATAGACGAGCAGTTCGATGCGGTCGAGGTAGGGCCGCGCCGGATCATAATAAGCGGGGTTACGTTCGACGACGATCCGGCGATCGGGCTCGTAGGATGCCAGCTTGAATGGGCCGGTGCCGTTGGCGGTGGTCGACAGGCTCGCGAGGTCGCCGGCGATGACCTTGGCCGGAACGATGCGCGCGTTGAGATAGGTGAGTGCCACTGGCAGGTCGGCATAGGCACCTGTGAGCGTAAACTTGACGGTCAGCGGATCGACCGCGGCGACGTCCTTGATCGGGCCGACATTGGTCCGGCCGGGGGAAGCGGTCTTCGGATCGAGGATGGCGTTGATGGTGGCGACGACATCGTCGGAGGTCAGTGGCGAACCGTCATGAAACGTCACGCCCGGGCGCAGCTTGAAAGTCCACTCGGTCAGCGTCGCATTGGRTTCCCAGGAGATCGCGAGGTCCGGCTCGACGGTCATGTCCGGCTTCAGCCGGGTGAGGTTGGAGTAGAGCAGTTCGGTGACGAGATATTCCGGGTTCACGCGCGCCAGCATCGGATGGATGACCGATGCTGCCTGGTCGACCGACATCCGGAGCAGGCCGCCGCGCTTCGGGGCTTCGGCGAAGGCGATCCTGGGCAGACCGGCGAGGCCGATCGCGGTTCCCGCGAGGAAAAGACGGCGACTGACGGACAGCATGGATGGGTGCTCCTTGAGTTAGCGGGCGGCGAGTGTTTCGGGAGACAGATCGGGATGGAATTCGGCGGACAGATAGGCAAGGACCGATTTCGCCAACGCGACGATGTCGGCGAGCGTGGTGAATTCGCCGGGCGCGTGAACGCAGCTGTCCGGCCGAACGAGGCCGGCCAGCAGGATCTCCTGCATTCCGGTCTGTTGCACCCAGCCGAAATCGGAACAGCTCGTCGCACCCCATTTGGCGAAATCGTCCGGTGCGTATCCGAATCCGACCGACAGCGCCTCCTGCCAGCGCGGCCAGTGCCGGCCTGTCGGATCGGATGTCGGCATCAGGTGGCCGGTGAGAGCCACATCGACGTCGGCTCCGGGGGCCGCCGCAAGGACGGCGTTCTCGATTTCGGCACGCGCGGCCTGAAAGTCTTCCTCGGGCGCATAGCGCCGACAGACGAGAACTTCAAAGAGCGATGGAATTTGCCCGCCGCATTGCCCGCCATGGGCTGCTGAAATATCAAGCTGGGCTGCGAGCGGATGCGTTGCATGCGGCTGCGCAGGCAGGGCGGACGTCCGTGCGGCGATTTCTGGTTTCAATGTTGCAAGCGCATTGAGGATCGGCAGTGCAACCTCGATAGCGTTGGCGCTTGAGCCAGCGGTCCTGGCTTCGCTTGCGTGAACCGTCCTGCCGCGGACGCGCACCAGAAGCGTGAAGAGGCCAAAGCAGCCGGCCCAGATGCGCGGCGCCGCGGCACCATTGAAATTGAGAATGTGGCCTTCGAGCAAACCTTGCTCCGCCAGATAGCGCACGCCGGGATAGAGTCCGCCTTCCTCGTCGGTGCAAAGCAGCAGCATCGGGTCGTAGCCGAGTGGAAGGCCGATCGTGTCGGCGGCGCGCAGCGCGAGCAGCACGGCCGCGATGGTGCCCTTCATGTCGGCGGCGCCGAGGCCGATCAGGCGATCGCCATCGCGCGTCAACTGGAGCGGATTGGAGGTCCACCCGGGCGCTGCCGGTACGGTGTCGACATGAAAATACAGCCCGAGCACCGGCTTGTCCGAGCGGCGGCGCGCGATGAGATTGGTTCTGCGCCCTTGCGCCGGGCCACCCGCCACGCGCCACAAATGTTCGGGGACATTGACGCGTTGGCAGTCCAGGCCGAGCGCCGCAACGGCGCTCTCCATCAAGTCGGCAAACGCTTCGTATCCCGCGCCGGGCGGGAACGTCGTGTCGATTGCCACCATCCGCGCAAGATCGTCGATCGCACGCTCGGCTGTGCGCTCGATCTCGGCGAAACCGTCGATCAGCGTCGGGCTGGCCTGTCCTGGGCCTGGTGGTGGAGAAACCATTTGCGGCGGCTCATTTCTATATTCTATAAAGAAATAGGCGAAGCCGATTGCTGTCAATTCCAAAGAATGAGGCAGGGGTGACCGGTAAACAGGCAAAAGCAGCGGCGAGCGGCCCATCGAGCCTGCCGGTTCCGTTGTACGAGCACGTCAAGCGGCAGATCGCCGAGGCGATCCTGGTGGGCGAACTGTCTCCGGGCACGGTGCTTCCCGGTGAAGTTGCGCTTGCCGCGCGATATGGCGTTGCGGTCGGCACCATTCGCCGGGCGCTCGCGGATTTGACCGCCGACGGCATGCTGGTGCGCCGGCGCAAGACCGGGACGGTCGTGACCGGCCGCGCACCGCAACACAGTCTGCGCTTCTTCTTCCAGTATTTC
>NZ_JBFULT010000593.1:0-4498 GCF_054049755.1 Bradyrhizobium sp. P5_C11_2 | reverse complement strand
CGATAGGTCAGCTCCACCGAGACGAACTGCGTGGCCGGCGCGAGCTTCATGTAGAGCGGCATGCCCGCGGTGATCGCACTGGGATCACGCATGTCGCAATTTGGCATCTTCAGCACCTGGTTGGGAACGGCGGTGTCGATGCCGATGCGCACCTCGCGGATGGCGCAACGGTAAGAGACGAGGTGCGTGTAGTAGACCAGCAGCCCGTTGAACTCGCGGAACGACAGCCAGCTCGTCGCGGTCATGTCGAGGATCTTGCGCTGGTCGCGGATCAGCGCGGCCTCGGGATCGAACCTGATCGGGAACGGCCCCTGCATGTCGCCGGATTGATCGACATAGCGAACCTCGATGGTGCCGGCCTGCGCGTCCGGCGGCAGCTCGATCGACGGGTTCGGCATCCGCTTGCGGGTGCGCGGATCGAGCGTGTCGATGAAGCCGGTCTCGCGGAAGTCGCCGTTGCCGGCCATGCGCCAGGAGATTCCGAGTGTCGGATCGGCGAACGAGAACACCACGCTCCAGCCGCCATTGTGGCGCGAGAAGCTCGCGATCGGTGCATTGGTGGTCTCTTCCTTCGGCACGCGCGGCACCGAGACCGGCGGCAGCGCCGCGACCTTCTGCGGCGGCGGATCGGCCGGGCGGGCAGCGCCGGCCGCATCCTTCGCGACGCCGCTGAGGAAGACGTCGTCGACCATCTGATCGAAATAGACCGGCACCTGCCTGTGCTTGACGGTGTCGGYCATCTCGCTGACGAGACGGCGGGTGCGCTGCGCCACCTGCACCAGGTTCTCGCCGGGCTGGAGCAGCTCCTTGGCGAAGGTGCGCGTGAACACCGAATTGGGATTGGCGTCGTCGTTGGAGAGACGATCGAGTGCGGTCTGGCGCGGACCTGCGGAGAACACCGAGAACACGCCTTCGGGCAGCTGCACCATCGGCGCGAGCCCGCCGCCGCCGGCGACCGCGCGGGTGCCCTTGCGCTCGAACGGGTTGTTGCGGCAGGCATCGAACACCAGGATCGAGGTGCGCGCCTTCTTGTTCTGGAGCCGCTCGACGATGCGGTCCGCCAGGACCGAAGCGTCGCGCACCAGCTCCTCCTGGCCTTCGGTCGCGGCCGGCACGTCGGTCGGCAGCAAGTAGTTCTGGCCGGCGATCTCGAAGCCGTGGCCGGCGTAGAAGAAGAATGCGGTGTCGCCGGGCTCGATCGCCCTGTCGAACGCGAGCAGCGTCTCGGAGAATTGCTGCCGGCTCTGGTTCTCGGCGACCATCACCGAGAAGCCGAGCTGCTTCAGCGTATCGCCCATCGTGCGGGCATCGTTGACCGCCTTGAGGAGCTTAGGGACGTTCTTGTAGTCGTTGTTGCCGATGACGAGCGCCACGCGCTTTTCGGCGTGCGCGGGCAGCGCGAAGCCGCTCAGGCCCGCCGCAAGGCCGAGGGCCGCCAGAATTCTGAAAAGCCGACGCGTCATCGAAACATTCCCGTTGCAGAACGGCTTCCGCCGGCGCCCTTCGAACCGTCCATTGGCAAACCTTCGGCCGTTGTTGTCATAGTCGGTCCAGCCATAGCGGCGGTTCAACCGGCCTGGCCCGCCGGTTCCATGGTCTGGCCTATGGCAAGAACAGTTGGAATCTGCTTTTTCTTAGCCGCAATTCCGTTCGTGGACGAGGGGCTGCCGTGTTTCACTGGTGCACCGACGAGGTCGATCCGCAAGACCGCTTCGACTATTGGCGCGAGGTCCGGGCCAAGGGCCTGTTCGGCGTCACCGCGGAGCTCGAGCGCGAACGCCGCGCGGACTTTTTCGGCGAATTCTCGCTGCGCCAGCTCGGCGGCGCCGGCCTCGTCGAGCTGAAGGCCTCGCACTACAGGGTCGAACGCAGCGCCTCCGATATCGCCTATGCGCCGGGTGACAGCATCTGCGTCTATCAGCAGCTCGGCGGCGGCGGCTGGTTCGGCGGCATGCGCGGAAGCGACTTCGCGATTGCCAATGGCAGCTTCGCCACCAGCCATACCGACCTGCCCTATCGCACTGTGCCGCTGGGCGCGGCAGGATTCCACCTGCGGATCCTGAAGATCCCGGTGAGCGGCCTGTCCACGCGGGACAAGCGCATGCGCGAGCTCACGCCCAAGACATTCAACGACCACGCATTGGCGCCTCTGCTCGGCGCCTGCTTTGCCGACCTCGGCGAGGCCGCCGCCGATGACGGTGCGGCCGATCCCGGCTCCCTCGTGCAGGCATTGGCGCATCTGGCGCTGATCGAGCGCGGCATCATGCGACCCGGCAGCCGGCTCGGACAGGCCACGCTCCGGACCGCGCGCCTGTCGCTGGCGCGGCGCCTGATCGCGCGTCACCTGCAAAACCCTGATCTGGTGCCGGCGATGGTGGCGGACCTGCTCGGAATCTCCGTGCGCCACCTGCACATGCTGTTCGAAACCGCCGAGAAGAGCTTCTCGCTGACCGTGACGGACGAACGCCTGAAGCAGAGCCGCCGCCTGCTGCGCGAGGCGCCGGAGCGGCTGATCGCGGATATCGCGTCCAATTGCGGCTTCGAGAGCCTGGCCACCTATTATCGGGTGTTCAACGCCGCCTATGGCATGGCCCCCGGTGATTTCCGGGCCCAGGCCGCGAAAGCGGGTTAACGGCGCCGCGGTGGCCGCCGTCGGGCCGCTCCCGCCGGGGCGGAAAAGCCGAGCCGCGCCCGCTATTTGGGCAAAAACCTGAGGGTTTTTAGGGTCTTCCCGCGGCTGCTCCATTGACTTTGGCCGATTCCCGCCTATGTTCCGGTTCGACGCGGCTCAGATCGAAGAGCGATTCCTGAGCCTGGCGCTTTGTTCGCGTGAGTCAGCACCCCCAGCTTCTTTGAGAGCGCGCCGTTTCGGGGTGGAACGCGACAGCCTTATTACCCTCGATTCCGAACGGCGGTTTCGACCAGAGGCTCAATGTCCTTTTCCAATCTCGGACTATCCGAAAAAGTCCTCGCCGCAGTGGCGGCCACCGGTTACACCACCCCCACCCCCATTCAGGAACAGGCGATTCCCCACGTCCTTGCACGCAAGGATGTGCTCGGCATCGCCCAGACCGGCACCGGCAAGACCGCGGCCTTCGTGCTGCCGATGCTCACCATCCTCGAAAAGGGTCGCGCCCGGGCACGCATGCCGCGCACGCTGATCCTGGAACCGACCCGCGAGCTCGCGGCGCAGGTCAAGGAGAACTTCGACCGCTACGGCGCCGGCCAGAAACTCAACGTCGCGCTGCTGATCGGCGGCGTCTCGTTCGGCGACCAGGACGCCAAGCTGACGCGCGGCGTCGACGTGCTGATCGCCACCCCCGGCCGCCTGCTCGACCACACCGAACGCGGCGGCCTCCTGCTCACCGGCGTCGAGCTGCTCGTCATCGACGAAGCCGACCGCATGCTGGACATGGGCTTCATTCCCGACATCGAGCGCGTCTGCAAGCTCGTGCCGTTCACGCGGCAGACCCTGTTCTTCACTGCAACCATGCCGCCGGAAATCCGGCGCATCACCGAGGCCTTCCTGCACAACCCGCAGAAGATCGAGGTCTCCAAGCCCGCCACCACGGCCGTGACCGTCACGCAGTCGCAGGTCCCGGCCGGACGCGAGGCGCATGAAAAGCGCGAATTGCTTCGCCGCCTGCTGCGCGAGGCCAAGGATCTCAAGAACGCGATCATCTTCTGCAATCGCAAGCGTGAAGTCGCGATCGTTCACAAATCGCTCCAGAAGCACGGCTTCAGCGTCGGCGCGCTGCACGGCGACATGGACCAGCCGGCCCGCATGGCCGCGCTCGAGCAGTTCCGCAAGGGTGAGCTGCCGCTGCTGGTCGCCTCCGACGTCGCCGCCCGCGGCCTCGACATTCCCGAGGTCAGCCACGTCTTCAATTTCGACGTCCCCCACCATCCCGACGACTACGTCCATCGCGTCGGCCGCACCGGCCGCGCGGGCCGCAGCGGCACGGCGATCTCGATCGTCACGCCGCTCGACCAGAAGTCGATGGTGGCGATCGAAAAGCTGATCGGCCAGAGCATTCCGCGCGCGGAGGGCGATTTCGAAATCCGCAGCGACTCCACTGATCCGAGCGAACGTCCGCGCGAGTCGCGCGGGCGCGACCGCGAGCGCTCCCGCGGCGGACGCGGCAAACCGCGTCGCGGCCACGAGCCGCGTGGCGATGCGCCACACCCCTCCGAAGCAAGGCCGTCGGCCGACGCAAGGCCTGCAGCCGAAGCGCGCCCCGCGCGCGAGGCAAGACCTCCTCGCGAAGAACGGCCTGCTCGCGAAGCAAGACCTGCTCGCGAAGAGCGGCCCGCCCGCGAGGCAAGGCCTGCTCGCGAAGCCCGGCAATCCTCCGAGCCGCGCGGCGGATCGCGCCAGCAGGCCAATCCATCCCATGTGCCCTCGATCGGCCGTCCCGAGCCGCGCCGCCAGCGCGAAGCCGACACCGAGCCTGGCGATCATTCGCATCTTCCGGCGTTCCTGCTGCGGCCGGTACGC
>NZ_JBFULT010000592.1:0-4512 GCF_054049755.1 Bradyrhizobium sp. P5_C11_2 | reverse complement strand
CAGCAGCATCACCGAGGCCAGCAGGATATACATCACGCCGATGCGCTTGTGATCGACGCTGGTGATCCATTCGTGCCAGAGATAGGGCAGATGCCCTTTCACCACGACCCAGATCAGCACGCCAAGAATCGCGACCAGCACCACGGCGCCCGCGATGAGGGGTATCGGCTGGTCGAACGGAATCGCCGACCAATCGAGCTTACCGAGCATCATGGCCTCCACTGTGCGGCCGGCCGGCATCGGAGAGCAGCTCCGGTCCGGGCCCTGGCGGAATGTGCTGGGTCGCGATCAGGTCGAACAGCCGGGGATCGTCGAGGCGGTAGGTCGGCCTGCCCCTCTCGATGCCCTGCTGCATCAGCTTCGTGTAGCTCTCCTCGTTCAGCACCGCATCGGACTTCGCGGTGGTCGCCACCCAGTCCGGAAAGGCGAGCGGCGAGATCACGTTGACGTCGAACATCATGTCGGGGAAGCCGTCACCGGAGAAATGCGCCGACAGGCCCTGAAGCTTGCCTTCATTGTCGGCGCGCAGGTTCAGCCGCGTCACCATGCCGTTCATGGTGTAGATCATGCTGCCGAGCTGCGGGATGAAGAACACGTTCATCACGCTCGACGACGTCAGCTGGAAGTTCAGCTCGGCGCCGGCGGGCACCGTCAGCGTGTTGACGGTGGCGATGCGCTGGTCCGGATAGATGAAGAGCCATTTCCAGTCGAGCGAGACGGCCTGGATGCGGACCGGGCTGCCGGTGCCCGGCACGGGCGCCGCGGGATCGAGCTGGTGCGAGCCGATCCAGGCGACGCCGCCGAGCAGGATGACGGTGAGCGCGGGGATCGCCCACACCACCATCTCGACCCGCCCGGAATAGACGAAGTCGGGCTGAAAATGCGCCTTCGGATTGGAAGCGCGAAACCAGAACGCGAACGCCAGGATCGCGATGATCGTCGGCACCACGATCACAAGCATGATGAAGACGGAATCGACCAGGATGGTGCTGTTGGCAGCAGCAACAGGCCCTTGTGGATCGAGCAGATTCATCGGCAAGCCACTGGCGGTCGGGAAGCCCCCGGGGAGAGCCTAGCGCGGAAAAGGCCCCGCAACAAACCCAGTCGCCCGAAAACGGTTCCTGAACCACAAGGGCCAGCCATGCGCAATGCGCCGCGGCAGCATGCAATTCCATGTGATGTCAATGACATGAACGCAGCAGGCGTGCCCTTCTCTCCCGTCGGGGCGATTGCTAATCTGCACGAAAATAATTGGGATGAAACCGCCACCGGAGTGAGCTGACATGCGCTTGAAGGACAAGGTTGCGATCGTCGTCGGCGCCGGCCAGAGCCCCGGCGAAGGCATGGGCAATGGCCGCGCCACCGCGCTGACCTTCGCGCGCGAGGGCGCCAAGGTGCTGTGCGTCGATCATCACCTGGACTCGGCGCGGGAAACCGTCKCGATGATCGCGGACAAGCAAGGGACCGCCGCCGCCTTCAAGGCCGACGTGACCAGCTCCGCCGACATCAAGGCCATGGTGGCCGACGCGCTGTCACGCTGGGGCCGGATCGACGTGTTGCACAACAATGTCGGCGTCAGCCTGTCCGGCGGCGACGCCGAGCTGCTTCAATTGACCGAGGAGGCATTCGACCGCGTCGTCGCCATCAATTTGAAGAGCTGCATTCTCGCCGCCAAGGAAGTGATCCCGATCATGCGCGCACAGAACAGCGGCGCGATCATCAACATCTCCTCGATGGCCGCGATCACGACCTATCCCTACGTCGCCTACAAGGCGACCAAATCGGCGATGATCGCCTTCACTGAACAGCTCGCCTACCAGAACGCGGAGTACGGCATCCGCGCCAACGTCATTTTGCCGGGCCTGATGAACACGCCGATGGCGGTCGATACCCGCGCCCGCGAATGGCACAAGACCCGCGCCGAAGTCGAAGCCGAACGCGACAGCAAGGTGCCGCTGCGCAGGAAGATGGGCACGGGGTGGGACGTGGCGAACGCCGCGTTGTTTTTGGCATCGGATGAAGCGAACTTCATCACAGGCGTGACGCTGCCGGTGGACGGCGGGGCCAGTGTGAGGAGGGGTTAGGTCCTCTCCCTCTCCCCGTTCTTACGGGGAGAGGCGTAGGCGGCCTCCGGCCGCCGTTCTTGGGAAAGAACGCCGATGCAGAGCATCGGCTATGGTGAGGGGCTGCTTCGCGACCTCGCTGAGGGTTGGACCCGCGCCCTCACCCGGAATTTGCTCTCGCAAATTCCGGCCTCTCCCCGCACGCGGGGAGAGGCGAAGAAGGTTCGCTCAGCGCGAATGCGTCACCCGCCAGATCGTGYCGCCGGCGTCTTCCGAAATCAGCAGCGCGCCATCCTTGGCCACCGCAACTCCGACCGGCCTTCCCCAGACCTCCGTATCATTCACGACAAAGCCCGTAACAAAATCCTCGTACTCCCCCGTCGGCTTGCCGTCGTTGATCCGGATGCGGATCACCTTGTAGCCGGTGCGCTTCGAGCGGTTCCAGGAGCCGTGCTCGGCAGCAAAGGCATCGCCCTGATACTCGGCTGGAAACTGCGTGCCCTGGTAGAACGTCATGCCGAGCGAAGCCGAGTGCGGCTGTACCAGCACGTCGGGGATCGTCACCTTGTCCTTGAGGTCCGGCCGCGCGCCGGCATGGCGCGGGTCTTCGTTGTTGCCGATGTAGAACCACGGCCAGCCGTAGAAGGCGCCTTCCTTTACGCTGGTCACGTAATCGGGCACGAGATCGTCACCGAGGCCGTCGCGTTCGTTGGTCGAGCACCATGGCAGGCCGGTCTGCGGCTGGATCGCGAGGCCGACACAATTGCGAATGCCGGTGGCGTAGATCTTCCGCTCCTTGCCATCCGGATTGAAGGCAAGAACTGTCGCACGTTCGGTCTCGCTCGCCCAGGCGGCCCCCAGCGGCTGTGTTCGCGACCAGGCCGCCATCCCGCCGGGCGGATTTCCCATGCCTTCGGCGACGTTGCTGAGTGAGCCGACCGAGACCAGCATGCGCTTGTTGTCCAGCGTGAAGACAATGTCGCGGGTGGAATGGCCGCCATCGTGCGGCAGGCTCGGCACGATGGTCTCGGCCTTGCCACGCGCCTTCAGATCACCGGCCCGATAGGGAAAGCGAACGACGCTGTCGGTGTTGGCGACATAGACCCATTGCGGATCGTCGCCGTTCGGAAAGAAAGCTATGCCGAATGGCTGCTTCAAGCCGCTGGCAAAAACCTCGTTCGTCGCGACCTTGCCGCCCTCCCCGGCGCGAAGCACACGAATATTGCCTGCCCGCGTCTCCGCCACAAGAACATCGCCATTCGGCGCCACGCGCACGATGCGCGGAGCGCGCAGGCCTTCGGCGAACAGCTCGATCTTGAAGCCCGCCGGCACCAGGGGCGATGCGTCCGGCGGACGCGGCACCACGCGCGCGAAGCTCGCAACCGACGCCGTCGCATTGGCCTTGGGGAGATCCTGCGGCCGGATCAGCCTGACCGTGCCGGGCTTGTCGGATTGCCAATTGCCGTAGGCGTCCCTGCCTTGCAGGACAGGCTCGGCCTGCGCGCCGGCGCAGGCTACCAAAGGCCATGCGGCCACCAGCATATGCGAAACATGCTTCTTCACGTCGTCTTCCTCCCGGCCCTTGTCTGCCGAATCCCACGTCAGCTCATGCCCGCACGATGTGCATCAGCCGCAACCCATCGTACTGGAAAATAACGCGGATCGGTGCGACACATTGTAGGGGCGCGACCGCCGGTTGCGGTCATCAAAGCCGCGGCATCGATGTCGCGATTGATGGGGTGATCATGTGGGGATCGATCTTATCGGAATGGGCGAGCCTGCTGCTCCGCTGGCTGCACGTGGTGGCGGCGATCGGCTGGATCGGCAGCTCGTTCTACTTCATCCATCTCGATCTCAGCCTGAAGCCAAGGGGGGACCTGCCGGACGGCGTGCAGGGCGAGGCCTGGCAGGTCCATGGCGGCGGCTTCTACCGGATCATGAAATATCTGGTGGCGCCGAGCCAGATGCCGGAGGAACTGACCTGGTTCAAATGGGAAGCCTATACCACCTGGCTGTCCGGCTTCGCGCTGATGGTGGTGGTCTATTATCTCGAGGCCGACCTGTTCCTGGTCGACAAGTCGATCCTCGACCTGACGCCGTTCCAGGCGGGCCTGTTCAGCTTCTGTAGTCTTGCGCTGGCGTGGCTGCTCTATGAGGCTGCCTGCCGCAGCGGACTGGCACAACGCGAGCTGCCCTTTGCCATCGGCGGCTATCTGTTCCTGGTCGCGCTGACTTTTGCCTTCACCCACGTGCTGAGCGGCCGCGGCGCCTTCAACCAGATCGCGGCGATCATCGGCACCATCATGGTCGCGAATGTCTTCGCGGTGATCATCCCGAACCAGAAGAAGATCGTGGCCGCCCTGATCGCCGGACAGGCGCCCGACCCGAAACTCGGCAAGACCAGCAAGGAGCGCTCGGTCCACAACAACTACCTGACGCGGCCGGTCGT
>NZ_JBFULT010000591.1:0-4525 GCF_054049755.1 Bradyrhizobium sp. P5_C11_2 | reverse complement strand
TCCGACGTGCACTCCTTCCGCGACGAGAAGAACTATGTCGTCGACGTCGCCTTCCAGCCCGACAAGGGCAAGACGGCCGCGACGGCCGAGGCGGCGATCGCGCAGGTCAAGCCGGCCGGCCACGGGCCGGCAGCGGAGAAGCCGGCCGCCGAGAAGAAGGACGCTCAGCGCGAGGTCGCGCCGCCGACGTCGGAGACGATCGCGCGCGAGGCCAAAATCGATGTGAAGCCCGAGGTCAAGCCGGAGGCTCCTGCCGCGATGCCGCCGGCCGAGGCGCCGAAACCGGCGCCGGCGCCCGCGGTGGCCGTGCCCGAAGCTCCGCCCGCCGCGGATGGGCCGAAGCCCGCAGCCGAAGCCGCTGCACCGCTCGCTCCGGTCAAGCCGGCGGCAGCTATGATGGCCGAAGTCCCCAAGGAGGCCGTCAAGGAAGCTGCGAAGGAGCCGGTCAAGGACGCGCTGAAGGAACCAGCCGCGGCGGAGGCCAAGGCTGCGCCTGAGGCCAAGGCTGCGCCTGCCGCGGCCAGCGTCGATGCCCGCCGCGACAGCGACGGTCTGCGCGTGACGTTCCCGCTCCAGGTCGCAACGCCGGCGGCGGCGTTCCGCCGCGGCGACACGATCTGGCTGGTGTTCGATACGCCGAAGCCGATCGACGTCGAGGCCATCCGCACCAGGGGCGGCGCGATGATCGGCGAGGTCGGCCGCATGCCGCTCGACAAGGGGCAGGCGGTTCGCATCCGCCTGACCCGGCCGCTGGTCTACTCGCTGACGAGCGAGGAGGTCGGCAAGGAGACGAACTGGCTCCTGACGCTTGCCGACAAGATCCAGGCGACACCGCTGCCGCTGATGATGTCGCGCAACATCACCGATCCCGCGCTCGCCAACATCGCCATTCCCTTTGCCAATCCGGGCCTCCTGCACAAGCTCACCGATCCCGACGCCGGCGACACGCTCTACGTCGTCACCGCACCGCGGCCGGTCCGCGGCTTCATCAAGCGGCAGGACCTCGTCGATCTCTCGCTGCTGGAATCCGCGCACGGCATCGCCATCCGGCCGAATTCCGACGAGGTCGGCGTCGAGGTCGGGTCCGACAAGGTCATCCTCGGCAAGAAGGGCGGCCTGACGCTGTCGCCGGTCGACATCTCGGCCGAGCGGGCGCCGACGGCGGTGCGGCCGATCTTCAGTCCCGAAAACTGGCGCAAGGGCCAGTCGGAAAACTTCATCACACGCCAGGGCGAGCTGATCACGGCGATCTCGGCGGTCGAACCGGGACTGCGCTCGCTGCCGCGGCTCGATCTCGCGCAGTTCTACATGTCGCGCGGCATGTATCACGAGGCCAAGGCCGTCACCGACGTGATGCTGACCGATCCCTTCAACAAGGAGGAGAGCGGCGCGCTGATCATGCACGCGATCGCGAGCATCCTGATCGGCCGGCCGGCGCAGGGCCTGAAGGACCTCGCCAATCCCGTGATCGGCAACAGCCACGACTCCCAGCTCTGGAAGGCGCTCGCCTATGCGCGCCAGGGCAAATGGGCCGATGCGCGCGAGAAATTCAAGAACGTCGAATTCGCCATCGCCTCGCTGCCGCTGGACGTCCAGCGCATCGTGACGATGGACGCGATGCGCGCCTCGCTCGAGGTCAAGGACTATGCTKGCGCCTCCAAGCGCCGCGGCGAGGTCGAGGTGATCGGCGTGCCGCCAGAGGCGGCGCCCGGCTTTGCCGTGCTGCGCGGCCGGCTCGCCGAGGCGCTCGGCCACGACAGGGATGCGCTCGACGACTACAAGATGGCGGTCGCCTCGAACGACCGTCAGGCCGCGGCGGAGGCCAAGCAGCTCGAAGTCGCGCTGCGGCAGAAGCGCGACGAGATCAGTAAGGAAGACGCGCTGCGCGAGCTCGAGACGCTGTCAATGACCTGGCGCGGCGACGCGATCGAGGTCAAGACGCTCCAGATGCTGTCGCAGATCTATTCCGAGAACGGGCGCTACCGGGACGCGCTCACCGCGGCGCGCACTGCGACGAAACTCCAGCCGAACGCGGAGGCCTCGCGCCAGGCGCAGGACCTCGCCTCCGATCTGTTCACGCAAATTTTCCTGGGACCGAAGGGCGACGAGCTGCCGCCGGTCGAGGCGCTCGGGATGTTCTACGAGTTCCGTGAATTGACGCCGATCGGGCGGCGTGGCGACGAGCTGATCCGCCGCCTGGCCGATCGTCTGGCCTCGATCGATCTGCTCGACCAGGCCGCGGAGCTGCTGCAATACCAGGTCGACCATCGCCTCGAAGGTGCCGCGCGCGCGCAGGTCGCAGCGCGCCTGTCCATGATCTATCTCGCCAACCGCAAGCCCGACATGGCGATTTCGGCGCTGCGCGCGAGCCGCATCAGCGATCTCTCCGGCGAGCTGCGGCAGCAGCGCCTGCTGCTGGAGGCGCGTGCGCAGAGCGACGTCGGCCGTCACGATCTCGCGCTCGACATCGTCTCCAACGTTTCCGGACGCGAGGTGCTGCGCCTGCGTTCCGACATCTTCTGGGCGGCGCGGCGCTGGCGTGAATCCGCCGAGCAGATCGAGCTCTATTACGGCGACCGCTTCCGCGACTTCAAGCCGCTCAATGCGGTGGAGAAGAGCGACATCATCCGCGCCGCCGTCGGCTACGCGCTCGCCGACGACTCGATCGGCCTGTCGCGCTTCCGCGAGAAATACGCACCGCTGATGAGCGAGAGCGCCGACCGGCTCGCCTTCGACATCGCGAGCAAGCCGGCCGGGGCCTCCAGCGCCGAATTCGCCGAGATCGCCAAGCTCGCCGCCAGCGTCGACACCCTCGACGGCTTCCTGCGCGAGATGAAGCAGCGCTTCCCGGACGCCACCGCCCGCGCACCGACCGCCCCGCAAGCCAAGGACGAGGCCGAGCACACCGGCTCGCTGCCGAAGATCCCGGCCGTGCGCCAGATCAAGATGACGCGGTAGGACCCCTGCTACCTCTGGACCTCTCGACAGCTGCCGCGCGAGGCGGCAACCTGTGCATCTTCATGCCGGGAGAGGGAAATGAGCAAGCCTGCCAAGACCGAAGCCGAACTCATCGCCATGGCGCGGGCCGAATTGAAGGTCCATGCCGATAGCCCCGACGGCATGATGATCTCGATCGTCCGCGACGGCGACAGCTGGGAATTCCGCGCCGACGCCGACCAGGCCACGCGCAACAGGCCCGGCTTTCCCGAAAGCGTCGCCATGCTGGTGCAGATCGGGGATCACCTCAGCAAGCAGTATGATGTGGAGGGGTAGGGGTGGGCCCGCGCGAAGCGCGGCCCGACCGGCCGCCACATTCTCGTCATTGCGAGCGCAGCGAAGCAATCCAGAATCTTTCCGCGGAGGCAGTCTGGATTGCTTCGTCGCAAGGGCTCCTCGCAATGACGGGGAGGGGCCACATGCTATCGCTGGGGGTGGAGAGGATGCGTCGCTGATCGCTCCCGCAAAGCCGGGCTACCCCCCGTAACTCTGCACCAGGCTCCCCGCCACCAGCGACCAGCCGTCGACCAGCACGAAGAAGATCAGCTTGAACGGCAGCGAGATCGTCGCGGGCGGCAGCATCATCATGCCCATCGACATCAGCACGGAGGCGACGACGAGGTCGATGATCAGGAACGGCAGGAACAGGAGGAAGCCGATCTCGAAGGCGCGCTTCAGCTCGGAGATCATGAAGGCGGGAACGAGGATGCGAAGCGCGAGATCGTCGGGTGTGGCGGGGGGCGGCTCGCCGGAGAGGTCCAGGAACAGCTTCAAATCCTTCTCGCGCACGTTCTTCTGCATGAAGCCGCGCAAGGGAACGGAGGCGCGCTGGAGCGCGTCCTCGACGCCGAGCTGGTTGGCGACGAGCGGGCGGATGCCGTCGTCATAGGACTTTTGCAGCACCGGCCCCATCACGAAGRAGGTGAGGAACATCGCAAGCGCGATGATCACCGAGTTCGGCGGCGCGGTCGCCGTGCCCATCGCGGTGCGCAACAGCGACAGCACGACCACGATGCGCGTGAACGACGTCATCATGATCAGGATCGACGGCGCGATCGACAGCACCGTGAGCAGCGCGATGAGCTGGATCGCGCRCTCGGTGACGCCGCCGCCGCCCTGGCCGCCGAGATTGATGCTGATGTCCTGCGCATGCGCAAGGCTTGCGAGCGAAGCCGCGCCGATCAGGACAGAAAGAAAAAGAACTCTACGCGGGAGGGCCGGCAGCCTCACGAAGACGGCTTCGGACGGCCGAGCAGCGAGGCCATCTCGTCTTCGAGGTTTTCAAAGCTGGTCTTTTCCGGGGCCGGTCTTGCAGGCGGCGCCGGTGGGGCCGGCGGATCGATGCGTGCCGCGCGCGGCGGAGGCGCCGGCGGCTCGGGCGCAACCGGCGGCGCGACCGTCTCGCCGGCGGGACGACGCAGCGCGGCTTCGAGCCGCTGCGCCATCTCGGCGAGATTCTGTTCGGCACTCGATGGCGCCGGGGCGGGGGCCGGCGGCGGAACGGGCGGCGCCACCGGCACAGGCGGAG
>NZ_JBFULT010000590.1:0-4546 GCF_054049755.1 Bradyrhizobium sp. P5_C11_2 | reverse complement strand
ACCTCGACCTCAAGCGCGGCGAGCGCGTCGCGCTGACCGGCGAATCCGGCAGCGGCAAGAGCACGCTGCTGCATTTGATCGCCGGGCTGGACGCCGCCGATGGCGGCACGATTCGACTGGACGATACCGAGGTCACCAATCTGTCCGACGCGAGGCGCGCAGGCTTGCGCCGCGACCGGATCGGCCTGGTTTTTCAGCAGTACAATCTGATCCCGAGCCTGTCGATCGAGGACAATCTCGCCTTCCAGGCGCGGATCGCCGGCCGGCATGATGCGGCCTGGCACAGGGAGCTGGTCGAGCGGCTCGGGCTCGGCGGCCTGTTGCGGCGCTATCCCGAGCAATTGTCCGGCGGCCAGCAGCAGCGGGTCGCGATCGGCCGGGCCCTGGCGACAAAGCCCTCGCTGCTGCTCGCGGACGAGCCGACCGGCAATCTCGACGAGGATACCGCCGACGACGTGCTGGCGCTGACGCGCGACCTCGTCGCGCGCACCGGCTGCGGCTTCCTGATGGTGACGCACAGCCTGCATCTCGCCGGCACGCTTGACCGTCACGTCACCCTGCACGCGGGACGGATCGCATGAGACGCGCGCTGTGGGTTCTCGCGGTGCTCTTGAGCCATTGGCGGCGGCACAAGATGCAATTCGCAACGCTCTTGATCGGATTGATCGCGGCGACCGCGCTGTGGAGCGGCGTGCAGGCGATCAACCAGCAGGCGCGCAATGCCTATGACCGCGCGGCGGCGACGTTCGGCGGCGTGCGCACGGCGATGCTGGTTGCACCGAATGCGGCGACCTTTTCACAGGACCTGTTCGTCAAGCTCAGGCGCGCGGGCTGGCCGGTCTCGCCGGTGCTGGAGGGCCGCGTCCAGATCAACGGGCGTTCGGTGCGGCTGCTCGGCATCGAGCCGGTGACGCTGCCGGCCGATGTCGGCAACGCGCCGCGCCTCGGTGCCGCGGATTTGACGAGCTTCGTTGCGCCACCGGGCCAGACGCTGGTGGCGCGGGAGACGCTGGCCGATTTGCACGAGCAGGAAGGCGCGGCGCCGTCCATCAGCAACGGCGCAAGACTGCCGCCGCTGCGCGTGCTGCCGCAACTCGTGCCCGAGGTGCTGGTGGTCGACATCGGCGTGGCGCAGCGTCTGCTGAACAAGCCGGGCCAGGTCTCGCGGCTCCTGATCGGCAAGCCGAAGGGCAGGCCCGCGCCGCTCGCAAGCATCGTCGGCGACCAGTTGCAGCGGATCGAGCCGAATGCGGAGACCGAGCTGGAGCGCYTCACCGACAGCTTTCACCTCAACCTCACCGCCTTCGGCCTGTTGTCGTTCTTCGTCGGCCTGTTCATTGTGAATTCGGCCRTGGGCCTCGCCTTCGAGCAGCGGCTGCCGATGCTGCGCACCTTGCGGGCCTGCGGTGCGTCGGCGCGCCTGGTCAACACGGTGATGGTAGTCGAGCTGGTGGTGCTGGCGCTGGTCGCCGGGCTGATCGGGCTCGCCTGCGGCTATTTCATCGCAGCCGCGCTGTTGCCCGACGTCGCGGCATCGCTGCGTGGGCTCTATGGCGCGCAGATCCCGGGACAGCTGACGCTGCGCCCCGAATGGTGGCTCGCCGGCATCGGCATCAGCGTTGCCGGCGCGCTCGTTGCGGCCGCGACCAGCCTGATCAAGGCGATCCGGATGCCGGTGCTGGCGACCGCGCAGCCATATGCCTGGCAGCAGCGGCAGCGCCGCTGGCTGATCCTGCAAAGCGCCGCCGCCTGCGCCGTGTTCGCTGTCGCGCTGCTGCTGCTGCGCTATGGCGAAACGCTGATCGCCGGCTTTGGCGTGCTGGCGGCGCTGATGCTGGGTGCGGCGCTGATCCTGCCGGCCTTCCTCGAGATCATCCTGCTTGCAGGCCAGCGCAGCGCGCGCGGGCCGCTGGCACGATGGTTCTGGGCGGACAGCCGGCAGCAGCTCTCCGGATTGTCGCTGGCGCTGATGGCGCTGCTGCTCGCGCTTGCCGTCAATGTCGGCGTCTCGACCATGGTGGAAACTTTTAGCCGCACCTTTGTCGGCTGGCTCAATGGACGGCTTGCGGCCGACGTCTACATCAGCGCGTCCGACAATGCGCAAGGCGTCGCGATCCGGAACTGGCTCAAGCAGCGTAGCGAGGTCCAGGCGATCCTGTCGGGCGGCCGCGCCGAGACGCAAGTGCAGGGCCAGCCGGTGGAATTGCTCGGCCTTCCCGACCACGCGCTCTATCGCGAGCGCTGGCCGCTGCTGGAAACCGYGCCGCGCGCCTGGACCCAGTTGGTGCCGGGCAACGCCGCCTTCATCAGCGAGCAGTTGAGCCGCCAGTTGCGCGTCCGCGTCGGCGACGTCGTCGAGGTGCCGGCGCCGGGCGGGACCTGGGAGCTCGACATCGTCGGCATCTATGCCGATTACGGCAATCCCAAGGGGCAATTGGCGGTCAACGTCGCAGCGCTGATCCGACAGTTTCCGCAGACGCCGCAGACGCGGATCGGGCTCATTGTCCCACGGGACAAAATCCCGGGCTTGATCGCGGCGTTGCAGGCGCAGTTCGCGCTCGACGACCGCAGCGTCGCCGACCAGGCGACGGTGAAAGCGGAATCGATCCGCATCTTCAACCGCACCTTCGCGGTGACGTCCGCCCTGAACGCCTTCACGCTGGGCGTGGCCGGGATCGCGCTCCTGACCAGCCTGCTGACGCTGGCGAACTCGCGCCTGCCGCAACTCGCACCGCTCTGGGCGATCGGCATCACGCGGCCGCGCCTCGCGGCGATCGAGCTCACCAAGACGCTGTCGGTCGCACTGTTCACAGCGCTGCTCGCCGTGCCGCTCGGGCTGCTGGTGGCGTGGTGCCTGATTGCGATCGTCAACGTGAAGGCATTCGGCTGGCGGCTGCCGTTCCATGTGTTTCCGCTGCAACTGGTCGAGCTGGTCGCGGTCGCGCTGCTCGCCTCGCTGCTGGCCGCAGCGCTGCCGGTTCTGCGGCTGGCGCGGATGCAGCCGGCGACCCTCGTCAAGGTGTTTGCCAATGAGCGCTGATGGGATTTCGCGGCGCGCCTTTGCCGGCGGCATCGCCGCGCTCACGCTTGCGCGCCGCGCCGGCGCGCAAGGTTATGCCGGGCTCGGCGAGACCGCCGACGGCTTTGCGCAGGTCGTGCCGGGAAAGCTGTTTACCTTCCCCGCCGATCACGGGCCGCATCCGGAGTTTCGCATCGAGTGGTGGTATCTGACGGCGAACCTCGTCGATAGCCGCGGCGCGGCTTGCGGCCTGCAATGGACGCTGTTCCGGCAGGCGACGCAGCCGGGGCCGCAAGGCGAGGGCTGGGCCAATCAGCAGGTGTGGATGGCGCATGCCGCGGTGACGCGCGCCGACACCCATCGCTTCAGCGAGGCGTTTTCGCGCGGCGGTATCGGACAGGCCGGCGTCGATGCAAAGCCGTTTGCGGCGTGGATCGACGATTGGGAGATCAAGGGGTCCGAGCGCACCGACGACCGCACGCTGTCGCCGCTGACGCTGAAGGCCTCAGGCATCGATTTCAGCTACGCGCTGACGCTGGAGGCCAATCGCCCGGTCGTGCTGCAAGGCGATGGCGGCTTCAGCCGCAAGTCCGAACGCGGGCAGGCATCCTACTATTACAGCCAGCCGTTTTTTCGCGCGCGCGGCAGCCTCACCATCGACGACAAGCCGGTCGACGTCACGGGCCAGGCCTGGATGGACCGGGAATGGAGCAGCCAGCCGCTCGACACCGACCAGACCGGCTGGGACTGGCTGTCGCTGCATCTCGCCTCCGGCGACAAGCTGATGCTGTACCGGTTGCGGCAGAAGGACGGCAAGGACTACCCGTTCGGCAACTGGATCAGCGCCGCGGGCGGCACGCAGATGATTGCGGGCAACGACATCCAGATGGTGCCGAGGGCGACGGCGGAGGTCGCGGGGCGCAAGCTGCCGGTGGAGTGGCAGATCGCGATCCCGTCGCGGTCGTTCTCGATCCTCTGCAAGCCGCTCAATGCAAAAGCCTGGATGGGGACCGGCTTCGCCTATTGGGAGGGACCGATCAGTTTTGCCGGCACGCACGATGGCGTTGGCTATCTCGAGCTGACCGGGTATTGAACCGCGACCTCTTTCAAGGGACTAGCGATGTATCATCTCACCGCCCTCGTAACGCTGCTGGCGATCCTGTTTTACTTCTTCACCTGCATCAACGTCTCGCGGTCGCGCAGCAAGACGGGCGTCAAGGTGCCGGCGATGTCCGGACACCCGGATTTCGAGCGCGCCTTCCGCATCCAGATGAACACGCTGGAATGGATGCCGGTCTTCCTGCCGTCGCTCTGGTTGTTCGCGATCTATATCAGCGACGCCGTCGCAGCGGGAATCGGCGCGGTCTGGATCATCGGCCGCATCGTCTATTTCGTCGGCTACTCGAAGGCCGCCGCAAAGCGCGGCCCGGGCTTCGCGRTCCAGGGCATCGCCAGCATCGTGCTGTGGGCCGGCGCGCTGGGGGCGGTGGTGTTGCGGCTGGTGTGAGGGGGCTGGGCGACGACCAA
>NZ_JBFULT010000589.1:0-4556 GCF_054049755.1 Bradyrhizobium sp. P5_C11_2 | reverse complement strand
GTGCCGTCGCGATGCAGCATCGAAATCGTTGCGCCTTCGCCCAACACGACGGACTCGAAGAACTTTTCGAAATTGGCGGGCTCGATGCCGCGTCCGACGACGCCCAGGAACTCGCCGTTCGGTCCCAGCACCCTGCGCACGATCAGGATGGTCYAGGCGCCCGAGATACGGCTGTGCACCGGCTCGATCAGGACGTCGGGGGAGTGGGGATCATATCTGAAGGTCCGGAAATAGGCCCGGTCGGCGACGTTGACCTTCGGGGCCGGCCAAGCGGTCGACGAGTTGATCAGATTTCCCTCGGCATCGATGACGTTGACGCCGCCCATATAGGGCAGCGCCTCGATCTTCGAGCGCAGCATCCGGTGAACGTCCTGGCCGGAGAGGCGCCTGCGATAGTCCTCTGCACTGTTGATGCCGGTGGCGTGGACGTGGTCGACGAAATCCTTCTGGATGACCGCGAAATCCTGCAATTGCTGATCGAAATGGTGAGCGAGCAGCAGCACGGTGTTTTCCAGCTCACGTCCGCTGTTGCGCAGCGCGCGCTCGCGGAAATTCTGCGCCATCAGCGTCGCGCCGACGGCGATCGCGGCGATCAGGAATATCCCGCCCACGACCAGCCAGCGGATCGGCCCGCTGCGCGCGAGCGCGGCCTGGTCGAGGAGGCGACTGCCGAATTTCGTCATGATCTCGATCGCTGTCGTGCACACGCCAGGATCAGTTCTTGAGCCCGGGAACACCCGTTGGTTTACGGGAACGGAATGGAGGCAAAGTTAGGAAGCGCGGTTAATGCAGGATGAATTGGCGCGCGCAAATGCAAGCGACGAGCGGCCTGATCGCGGTGGGCATCGCGCTTGCCATCATCACCGTCGTGAACGGCATGGGCAGCAAGCTCAACGCAAAATTCGGATCGATCAGCTCGTCGCTGAAGTGATCGCGCGGCGCTCAGGCGCGGTAGTGGCCCGACTTGCCGCCGAGCTTCTCGACCAGATGGATGGCCTCGATACGCACGCCGCGCTCGACCGCCTTGATCATGTCGTAGATGGTGAGGCAGGCGACCGTAACAGCCGTGAGCGCCTCCATCTCGACGCCGGTCGGGCCCGTCACCTTCACGCTGGCACGGACGAGGCAGCCCGGCAGCTTGGCGTCGGGCTCGATGTCGACCGTGACCTTCGACAGCGCCAGCGGGTGGCAGAGCGGGATCAGCTCCGAGGTGCGCTTGGCCGCCATGATGCCGGCGATGCGCGCGGTGCCGAGCACGTCACCCTTCTTGGCGTTGCCGGAGACGATCAGATCAAGCGTCGCCTTGCTCATGATCACGCGGCCTTCAGCGACCGCAAGGCGCTCGGTTGCCGGCTTGTCCGACACATCGACCATCCGCGCCTCGCCGGAGGCGCCGATATGGGTGAGGGCAGGGCCGGCCTTCGTTTTCGATGGCTTGGCTGCGGCGGGCTTGCGCGCCATGTCAGCGCGTACCCGTGGCGCGCGGCGTGGTCTCGCGCGCGAGCAGCGTGCGGGTCGCCGCGGCCACGTCGGCCTGCCGCATCAGGCTCTCGCCGACCAGGAAGGTCGACATGCCGACGCGTTCGAGCCGGGCCAGGTCCGCCGGCGTGAAGATGCCGCTCTCGCCGACCATCAGCCGCTCGGACGGGATCAGCGGCGCCAGCGCCTCGCTGGTCGCAAGCGTGGTCTCGAAGGTGCGCAGGTTCCGGTTGTTGACGCCGATCATCGGTGAACGCAGCTTCAGCGCCCGGTCGAGCTCGGCGCGGTCGTGGATCTCGATCAGCACGTCGATGCCGTAGGCGATGGCGGCGTCTTCGAGATCCTTGGCGGTCGCATCGTCGAGCGCGGCCATGATGATGAGGATGCAATCGGCGCCATGCGCGCGCGCCTCGGCCACCTGGTAGGTGTCGAACAGAAAGTCCTTGCGCAGCACCGGCAGCGATGTCGCCGCGCGCGCTGCCACCATGAAGTCGAGATGGCCCTGGAACGAGGGCGTGTCCRTCAGCACCGACAGGCAGGCGGCGCCACCGGCCTCATAGGCCCTGGCGAGCAGCGGCGGATCGAAATCGGCGCGGATCAGCCCCTTCGACGGCGAGGCCTTCTTGATCTCGGCAATCAGCGCGTAGTCGCCATTGGCATGCTTGGCCTTGATCGCGCGCACAAAGCCGCGCGGTGCGGCTTGCGCCTTCGCCGTCGCCTCGACAGCCGACAGCGGCCGCGCGCGCTTGGCGGCTGCGATCTCCTCGCGCTTATACGCTTCGATCTTGGTCAGGATGTCGGACATGGGAAGCTCAGCCGTTGGAGACCGCGATCAGGTGTTTCAGCCGCGCGCTCGCCGCGCCGCTGTCGAGCGATTTTGCGCCGATCGCCACACCTTCCTTGAGATCCTTGGCGCGGCCGGCCACGACCAGCGCGGCGGCGGCGTTCATCAGCGCCACGTCGCGATAGGGGCTCGGCTTGCCGTCAAGCACGGCCTGCAACGCGATCGCATTGGCGTCGGCGTCGCCCCCCTTGAGCGCGCTTGCCTCGCAGCGCGGCAGGCCGGCTTCCTCCGGCGTCACCTCGAAATTCCTGATCTCGCCCTTGTGGAGCGCAGAGACGAAGGTCGGGCCGGTGAGGGTGATCTCGTCGAGGCCGTCGGAGCCGTGCACGACCCAGGCGGATTCCGAACCGAGGTTCTTCAGCACCTGCGCCAGCGGCTGCACCCATTGCCGCGAGAACACGCCGACCATCTGCCGCTTGACGCCGGCCGGGTTGGACAGCGGTCCGAGCAGGTTGAAGATCGTGCGCGTCGCAAGCTCGACCCGGGTCGGGCCGACATTCTTCATGGCCGGATGATGCGCCGGGGCGAACATGAAGCCGATGCCGCATTCGCGCACGCAGCGGCCGACCTGCTCGGGCTTGAGATCGATCCTCACGCCGAGCGAGGCCAGCACGTCGGCGGCGCCCGAGCGCGACGACAGCGCGCGGTTGCCGTGCTTGGCCACGGGCAGGCCGGCGCCCGCGACGATGAAGGAGGCGCAGGTCGAGACGTTGACCGAGCCGGAGCCGTCGCCGCCGGTGCCGACGATGTCGACGGCTTCGGGGGGTGCCGTCACGGTGAGCATCTTGGAGCGCATCGCCGAGACCGCGCCGGTGATCTCGTCCACGGTCTCGCCGCGCACCCGCAGCGCCATCAAGAGGCCGCCCATCTGCGAGGGCGTGGCCTCGCCGGACATCATGGCGTCGAAGGCGGATGCCGCTTCGTCACGCGACAGGCTGGCGCCGGTCGCCACTTTTCCAATGATCGATTTCAGGTCGTCCATCGCGTGCTTTCAACTGCTTTACTGGTTCGCGCCCGTCACCTGCGCGAAGGCGGCCTGATTGATGGTGGTTCCGATGTCGGTCTCGAGCTTGTTGACGTAGGAGGCGACCTGCTCCTCGGTCAGCGCGCGGTCGAGGCTGTCCTTCAGCTTCTTGACGGCGTCCGAGGCGGCGTCGGCCGCGGGTTCGACGATGTCGGTGACGCGGAAGACGATCACCTCGCTGCCGCCGCTCACGGGCGTCTGTCCGACGCCGTCCTTGGCGGTGCGGAAGGCGGCCGCAACCACGGTCGCGGGCACGCCGGCGGGCGAGTCGTCGCGCTTGAAGCCGGTCGCGGTCTCGACCTTGGCGCCGATTGCTGCGGCTTCATCCGCGAGCTTGCCGCCGAGTTCGAGCTTCTGCACCATCTCGGTCGCCTTGGTCTTGAGCTTGGCGGCGATCTGGTCCTGGCGCCAGCGCGCCTCGACCTGGTCGCGCACCTCGTCGAGATTGCGGTCGCGCGAGGGCGTGATGGCGAGCACGTCGTACCAGACATAGCCGCCACGAAACGCGATCGAATCATTGTCGACGCCGACATCGGTGTTGAAGGCCTGCGACACCACGTCGAGCCCCTGCGGGATGTTGGCGACGGGCTGGCCGTTCGGGGCGCGGCCGGAGCGGTCGACGGCGTCGACGGTCACGGCCGTGAGCCCGAGCTTCTGCGCCGCGTCGATCACGCTGGCGCCGCCGCCGCGCTCGTCCTCCATCTTGTCGCGGAGCTCCGCAACCTTGATGCGCGCGCGCTCGGTGGCGATCTCGCGCTTGATGTCGCCGGCGAGGCTGGCGTAGTTCGCTTCGACACCCGGCTCGATCTTGTCGACCTTGACGATCGCGGTGCCGAGGCGGCCCTGGATCGGCTGGCTGATCTCGCCTGCGGGAAGCGCGAAGGCGGCGTCTCCGACCGCGGGGTCGAGCGCGGACTTGGTCACGAGCCCGAGATCGACGTCGGACGCGCTCAGCCCGCGCTCCTTGCCGAGATCCTCGAACGACAGCCCGCCGGCAAGCCGTTCGCGCGCAGCCTGCGCGTCAGCGGCGTTGGGGAATACGATCTGATGGATCTGGCGCTTCTCCGGCGTGCCGAGCCGGTCCTTGCGCTGCTCGAACAGCTTCTTCGCGTCCTCGTCGGAGACCTCGGTCCACTTGCCGATCTCCTCCGGCGAGATCACGACGAAGGAGATCTTGCGGTATTCGGGCGCGCGGAACTGGACCTTGTG
>NZ_JBFULT010000588.1:0-4569 GCF_054049755.1 Bradyrhizobium sp. P5_C11_2 | reverse complement strand
GTGCGGTTGAGCGCCAGCGCCCAGAAATGCGGCGGCGTCCACAGGAAGATGATGAGGAACAGCGCAAGCGGCTCTACCCCGATGTCGCCGGTTGCCGCGGCCCATCCGACCACGGGCGGAAGCGCACCGGCGGCGCCGCCGATGACGATGTTCTGTGGCGTCGTCCGCTTCAGCCACGCCGTGTACACGACGATATAAAAGAGGATCGTTCCGGCCAACAATGCGGCAGCGAGCAGGTTCGTCGCCATGCCGAGGACCACCACGGCGGATCCGCCCAGAAGGAGGCCAAAGACAAACGCCGCGAACCGGGAGACCTTGCCGCGGGGAATTGGCCGCGTGACCGTGCGGGTCATGACCGCATCGATATCGGCGTCGTACCACATATTGAGTGCGCCGGCGGCTCCGGCTCCCGCGGCAATGGCAAGGATCGCGACGAGCAGCATCGGCGGGGCTGGCCGAACCGGGGCGATGCTCAGCCCGACGAGCGCGGTGAAGACGGCAAGCATCATCACCCGCGGCTTTGCGAGCGCGGCGAAGTCGGATGCACGCGAATGAAAGGATAATGCGACGCGTGCCGGCTTCTCTCCAGGCTGGACAGCGATGGATTCAGAGTTCATCTCGCTGCTCCAGGTTCTCTCAAGGGTGTCGTCTCTCGTGTTCGGCTGGCTGTCGATGCGTGCAGGCAATATGCATTCGCGCCCTCAACGGCGATTGAACGCGGCTGCTCGATTGGGGCCAATCATGCTCAAAACTGTCTGCTGACGAATCCCGATTTGACGACACGCGCTGCGATCGCACGATTCAGGACAATCTGAGCACGTTTCGACAAGCGCGCCGCACCGGCTTTTTTCTAAAGCAGATCATCGTTCGAATACCCGCAACGCGGCTTGGAGGACTATCGATGAAGACGTCGTCACTCTGGATGATTGCAACAGTCTGCCTCATGGCCTCGGCGTCCGCCGCGCAGGCGCGATCCGCCTATGACGGCTCCTGGGATCTTGTCTTCGTGACGCAAAGGGGCACGTGCGATCCCAGCTACAACTTCACCGTCAATATTTCCGACGGCATCGTGACCCATCCCAATCTGGTGAAATTCAGAGGATACGTTGCAAGATTCGGTTCGGTTCGAGCGTCAGTGACGGTTCACGAAAAATTTGCGTCTGGCACGGGTAGGCTTACGGGGACCACAGGCAGCGGGAGATGGAGCGGTCACACGGGAAGTGAACGATGCTCTGGCTACTGGACCGCACAGCGCAATTGACCAATCTGAAAAGGGATACGCCATATCGCGAGCCGCTGGCCTGCGAGGCTGCATTGGAGACCGTATGATGAGGCACGGCCGTTCAATGCGCCGCAGCGCCATCCAAGAACGGTCCGCACCTCCGCTGTATCTATGCTGTCGGGCCGGCTGGCCCCCAAGAGTCGGTGCACCCATGACGACAGTTTTGACCAGATCGTTCCCGCAGGAAAAACCGCCATTGACACGAGCGACACCAGGCAAGAAGCGCGTCCTGATCGTCGGCGGTGGCTTTGCCGGTATTGCGGCGGCACGGGCACTGAAGCGAGCCGATGTCGACATCACGCTGATCGACCGCCGCAATCACCACATCTTTCAGCCGCTGCTGTACCAGGTCGCCACCGCTGTTCTGGCACCATCCGAGATCGCGGCGCCGATCCGGCAGCTCGAGGCGAAACAGAAGAATCTCGGCGTGTTGCTGGCCGAGGTCAAGGGCATCAATCTCGGGGCTCGCACGGTCGAGGCCATTTGCCCGGAGATTGGCAGTCGAAAACTCGACTACGACTTCCTGGTGATCGCGACCGGAATGCATCCGAGCTATTTCGGTCATGACGAGTTCGCGCGGTTCGCACCCGGCCTCAAGAGCCTGAACGACGCCGAAACGATCCGGACCAAGATCCTCAGTGCGTTTGAATTGGCGGAAGCAACCGATGACGAGCAGGAACGCGCACGCCAGACGACATTCGTTCTGGTGGGTGCCGGCCCGACCGGCGTCGAGCTTGCCGCTTCGATCGCTCAACTGGTCTCGGTGACCCTGCGCAACAATTTCCGCAAGATCGACCCGGCCAAGAGCCGCATTATCCTGTTGGACGGCGGCACCCGTATTCTGCCGACCTTTGCGGAATCGCTGTCGCGAAAGGCGGCCAAGCGACTTGCGAAGCTCGGCGTCGAGGTGTCGACGGGCGTGAAGGTCGAGAAGGTCGACGATCAGGGCGTGATCGCGGCCGGCGTCCGCATTCCCAGCGCCACCGTACTGTGGACAGCAGGCGTCAGCGCCTCGCCGGTCGTGAAAATGCTCGGGACGCAGACGGACCGCGCCGGGCGCGCATTCGTCGGCGCCTACATGGACATCGCCGAGGCGCCCAACGTGTTTGTCGCGGGAGATGCTGCCACGATGACCCAGGATGGGCATCCCGTCCCCGGTGTGGCGCAGGCAGCGATTCAGCAGGGACGATTTGTCGGGCATGTCATCGCCAACCGTGTCAGGGGACACAAGGATGGCCGACCGTTCCGGTACCGCAACAAAGGGAACATGGCGGTGGTCGGCAAGAATTTCGCGATCCTCGAGACCCGCCATTTGCGCAGCAGCGGCTTTCTGACCTGGCTGGTGTGGGCCGCATTACACGTGCTCGCGCTGCCGCAGCTCCAGAACAGGTTTCGGGTCCAGACGCAGTGGCTCTGGTCGTATCTGTCGGGGCAACGGAGCTCACGGCTGATTTCCGAAGGACCACGGTCGTCCGCGTCATAGTCGAAGCCGGGCCCGATAACCGTCACTGCCGGTTTTCGAAGCCGATCGGAGATAGCATCTGTGGACGCCTCCATCATCTCCGCACTCGCCGCGCTCACTGGAGCAGCCGTGGGCGGCCTGACAAGCGGAATAGCGAATTGGCGCAGCCAGCGAAGCCAGGTCCGCGCCCAGTGGGTCCTTCACGAGGAGACTCGCCGGCAGACCTTGTACAGGGACTTCATCGAAGACGCCGCCAAATGCTACATCGATGCGCTCCAGCACGATAAGGCCGACATTCCCAGCCTGGTCAGCCTTTACGCCAAAATGAGCGCGATGCGGGCGATATCTTCAATGCCGGTGGTCCATCATGCCGAAGACGTCACCCGAAAAATCCTGGACACCTATCTGGAGCCGGACAAGAGCTTCGTCGAACTGCGCGAAATGGCGATCGACGGCACGATCGATCTGTTGCATGACTTCAGCAGGGCGTGCCGCGACGAATTCGAGCAAATGCGGCCGGTTCATTTTTGAGCGTCACCTCGCGATGCCGCTCGCTCTTGCTGCAGGGCATCACACCGGCTGACCCTGCGACCGGATCGTCTCGGCCCAATTGGCGAACGCCTGCATGAACCCTTCCAGAAATTTTCGGGTGCCGTCGCCGGCGAGCTTGCCCTGCTCATCGAAAAGCTTGTCGACGTGACCAWGGTAGGCCTCAGGCTGCTGCAGGGTCGGCACGTTCAGGAACACGAGCGACTGCCGGAGATGATGATTGGCGCCGAAGCCTCCGATCGCGCCGGGCGAGCCGCTGACGATCGCACCCGGCTTGCGATCCCAGACGCTACGTCCATACGGCCTTGAACCGACATCCAGTGCGTTCTTGAGCACGGCCGGCACCGACCGGTTATATTCCGGCGTGACGAACAGAACCGCGTCAGCGGCCTTGATGCGCTGGCGGAACGCGGTCCATTGCGCGGGCGGGGCAGCGGTATCGAGATCCTCGTTGTAGAACGGCAATCCTCCGATCTCGACGATGTCGAGCTTCATCGAGGACGGCGCCAGCGACACCAGTGCTTTCGCCAGCGCCCCGTTGAACGACGCCTTCCGGAGGCTTCCAACCAACACGCACACATTCATCGACTTTTCCATGGTCATACCGTCGCTTGCGACTTGATGTTTCGCGTGAAGTCGGGCTTGCGCTTTTCCACGAAAGCCGTGAACGCTTCTCTTGCGTCGTCAGAGCGGACTTGCGCGCTGAACTCCTCGTTCTCGGCCTTCATCGCGGCCTTGATCTGCTCGCGAAATGGCTGCTTCATGAGCCTCTTGCTGGCCCGCAGCGCCGCGGACGGCTTCGCTGCCAGTTTCCGGGCCGTGTCGGTTGCTTTCGCCCGGAGATCGTTGTCGGGGACGACCTCGGTCACCAGGCCCAGCTCCGCGGCGCGCCCGGCATCAAAGGGAGCTCCCAACAGGATCAGTTCGGCCGCACGGACGTGACCGATCCGCGCCGGCACGGAGCAGCTCGATCCGAACTCGGGAACGACGGCCAGATTGATGAAGGGCATCTGGAATTTTGCACTTTCGCCCGCGTAGATGAAGTCGCAGTGCGTCAGCATGGTGGTGCCGCCGCCGATCGCGGCGCCGTGGACCGCGGCGACCAGCGGCTTGTCGAAGTTGAGCAGCGCGTCCATCAGCCTGGCCTGTGGCGATTCGCCTGGTCCGGGAGGATTCTTGAGAAAATCGTCGATATCGTTGCCGGCACAGAACGAATCTCCCGCGCCATGCCAGAGAACGACACGCGTGCTCTCGTCCTTCGCCGCCCCGTTGAAGA
>NZ_JBFULT010000587.1:0-4592 GCF_054049755.1 Bradyrhizobium sp. P5_C11_2 | reverse complement strand
AGTCCTGATGTGGTGTAAAAGCTTGCTTCCGAAGCGCGTCCCGCAGCCTTGCGGGACGCCGCTTCGTTTCAGGGAAATGCTCTCGCAAGGCCCCGCGCGGACGGCCGCGAGCCAGGCCAGGATGATCCGGCGATGAAGATCTCCGAATATCTCAAGCCTGCCGGAACCGTCCTGTTCATCGTTGTGCTCGGCGTCGGCTATTATCTGTTCGAGCATCGGCATCGCCCCGAGGCGAAGGACACGCCGGGTGAGGCGCTCGTCATCGTGACGAAGTCGACCAACGCCTGCTTCTCCGACCTCGTACGGGTGACCGGCTTCTTCGTGCCGCGGCGCGAGGCCGTGGTCGTCGCCGACCAGGAAGGATCCAGGGTCACCGACGTCTTCGTCACCGAAGGCGCCATCGTCACCGAGAACCAGGAGCTGGCGCGCCTGACCGCGCCGCCGCAAATTCCGGGGCAGCCGCAACGACCCGGCGCGCAGGGCCCGATTTCGTTGAAGGCGCCCGCCCCGGGCCTCGTCACCGAAGTCCGCACCATCGTCGGCGCGCCGGCCTCGCCGCAGGCGGGTCCGATGTTCCGCATCGCCGTCAACAACGAGATCGAGCTGGATGCGCAGGTTCCGGCCGTTCACATGCCCAAGCTCAGCGCCGGCGCCACCGTCCGCATCAGCCGCGACGACGCGCCCGACCTGATCGGGCGGGTCCGGCTGGTTGCGCCGGAAATCGACCGCACCACGCAGCTCGGCCGCGTCCGCATCAGCGTCACCAACAATCCCTCGCTGAAGATCGGCACGTTCGCCCGCGCCTCCATCGACGCCAAGCGAAGCTGCGGCGTCGCGGTTCCCAAGACCGCGATCGACCATCTCACGGTGCAGGTCGTCAAGGGCAACACGATCGAGACGCGGAGGGTGCGGGTCGGATTGACGTCCGACAGCGCAACGGAAATCCTGGAAGGGCTCGAGGTCGGCGAAATCGTCGTGGCCGACGCCGGCTCTTCGCTCCATGACGGCGACCAGATCAAGACAATGTTCGCCGATGAACTCGATCGCACGCGGGTACGCTGATGGCTCTTAATATCTCCGCATGGTCGATCCGCCATCCGCTGCCGTCGGTGGTCTTTTCGATCATCCTGCTGATCCTCGGCTGGGTCTCCTTCACCAAGCTCGCGGTGACGCGGCTGCCTTCGGCCGACATTCCCGTGATCTCGGTCGCGGTGTCGCAGTTCGGCGCGGCGCCCGCGGAGCTCGAATCCCAGGTCACCAAGACGGTTGAAGACGCGGTCTCCGGCGTCGAGGGTGTGCGGCACATCAACTCGTCGATCACCGACGGCCTGTCGGTCACCACCATCCAGTTCGCGCTGGAGACCAATACCGACCGCGCGCTCAACGACGTCAAGGACGCGGTGACGCGCGTCCGCTCCAACCTACCGCAGAACGTCACCGAGCCGCTGATCCAGCGCGTCGACGTCATCGGCCTGCCGATCGTCACCTATGCCGCGATCTCGCCCGGCAAGACGCCGGAGCAGCTGTCTTATTTCGTCGACGACGTGGTCAAGCGCGCGCTGCAAGGCGTGCGCGGCGTCGCCCAGGTCGAGCGCATCGGCGGTGTCGAGCGCGAGATCCTGGTCTCGCTCGATCCCGACCGCATGCAGGCGATGGGGCTGACCGCCGTCAATGTCAGCCAGAGCCTGCGCGGCACCAATGTCGACGTCGCCGGCGGCCGCGCCGAGATCGGCAAGAACGACCAGGCCATCCGCACGCTGGCCGGCGCCAAGACGCTGAGCGACCTCGCTGGCACCATGATCCCGCTGTTCGGCGGCGGCGAGGTCCGGCTCGACGATCTCGGCACCGTCACCGACACCATCGCCGACCGCCGCACCTTCGCCCGCTTCAACGGCGAGCCGGTGGTCGCGCTCGGCATCAAACGCTCCAAGGGCGCCAGCGACGTGAAGGTGGCAGAGGCCGTGGAGAAGCGTATCGAAGCGCTGAAAGCCGCCTAYCCCGACGTCGACCTCAAGCTGATCGACACCTCGGTCGAATACACCAAGGGCAATTACCACGCGGCGATCTCGACCCTGTTCGAGGGCGCCATCCTCGCCGTCGTCATCGTGCTGCTGTTCCTGCGCGACCTGCGCGCCACCGTCATCGCCGCGATCTCGCTGCCGCTGTCGATCTTCCCGGCGTTCTGGGCGATGGACCTGCTCGGCTTCTCGCTGAACCTCGTCAGCTTCCTCGCCATCACGCTGTCGACGGGCATTCTGGTCGACGACGCCATCGTCGAGATCGAGAACATCGTCCGGCACATGAACATGGGCAAGTCGCCCTATCGTGCCGCGCTGGAAGCCGCCGACGAGATCGGCCTCGCGGTGATCGCGATTTCGCTGACGATCATCGCGATCTTCGCGCCGGCGAGCTTCATGTCGGGCATCGCCGGACAGTTCTTCAAGCAGTTCGGTATCACCGTCTCGGTGCAGGTGTTCTTCTCGCTGCTCGCCGCGCGCTTCGTCACGCCGGTGCTGGCCGCCTATTTCCTCAAGCACCATACCCATGAGGAGCCGCCGCCCGGCCGCGTGCTGCGGTCCTACCACCGGATCGTGGCCTGGTCGGTGAAGCACTATTTCATCACGGTGCTGATCGGCTTCGGCGTCTTCGCCGCCTCGATCTGGAGCATCACGCTGCTGCCGCAAGGCTTCCTGCCGGCGCAGGACAGCGCGCGTTCGCTGCTTGCCCTCGAGCTGCCGCCGGGCACCCAGCTCGCCTACACCGAGAAGGTCACCGAGGACATCGTCGCGCGCCTGCGCAAGCGGCCCGAGGTGAAGAGCATCTTCGTCGATGGCGGGCGCGTTCCACCGGGCACCCAGGAGGTCCGTCGCGCCGCCCTGATCATCAACTACACGCCCAAGGACARCCGCGACATCACCCAGCGCGAGCTCGAATTCTCGATCAGCCAGGAGCTGGAGAACGTTCCCGACATCCGCTTCTGGTTCCTCGACGAAAACGGCCTGCGCGCCATCTCGCTGGTCGTGACCGGCGTCGACGCCAACATCGTCAACAACGTCGCGAGCGAGCTTGCGACGCAGATGAAGCGGATCCCGACCATCGCCAACGTGATCTCGGAAACCTCGCTGGAGCGGCCCGAGCTGCGCGTCGAGCCGCGGGCCGATCTCGCCGCGCGGCTTGGCGTCTCGACCGAAAGCCTGTCGCAGACCATCCGTGTCGCCACCATCGGCGATGTCGGTCCTGCGCTCGCCAAATTCGACGTCGGTGACCGCCTGGTGCCGATCCGCGTGCAGCTCGAGGACGCCGCGCGCGGCAATCTGAAGACACTGGAGCAATTGCGCGTGCCGCTCGGCGAGCACGGCGAGAAGGGCGGCGTGCCGCTCTCGGTCATCGCCGACGTCAAGCTCGACCAGGGCCCGACCAGCATCAACCGCTACGATCGCGAGCGTCAGGCGACCGTCGCCGCCGACCTCGTCGGCACCGCCGCGCTCGGCGACGCCACCAAGAAGATCGCCGATCTGCCGGTGATGAAGAGCCTGCCGAAGGGCGTTAAGGTGAGCCCCTCCGGCGACGCCGAAAGCCTGAACGAGCTGTCCGACGGCTTCGCCACCGCGATCACGGCGGGCCTGATGATGGTCTACGCCGTGCTGGTGCTGCTGTTCGGAACCTTCCTGCAGCCGATCACCATCCTGTTCTCGCTGCCGCTGTCGATCGGCGGCGCAATCGCGGCGCTGCTGGTCACCGGCAAGCAGCTCACCACGCCGGTGTGGATCGGCATTCTGATGCTGATGGGCATCGTCACCAAGAACGCGATCATGCTGGTGGAATTTGCGATCGAGGCGATCCACGCCGGCAAGGCGCGCGAGGAAGCGATGATCGACGCCGGCATGAAGCGCGCCCGCCCGATCGTGATGACCACGATCGCGATGGCCGCCGGCATGATGCCGAGCGCGCTCGCGGTTGGCGCGGGCGGCGAGTTCCGTTCGCCGATGGCACTTGCGGTGATCGGCGGCCTGATCTTCTCGACCATCCTGTCGCTGGTGTTCGTGCCCGCGATGTTCATGGTGATGGACGACCTCGGCGCCCTGATCTGGCGCTTCGGCAAGCGGCTGATCGTGCACAGCGAGGACACCGCGCCCCCCGATCATCACGGAGCCGCCCCCTCCGGCGCCACGCCGGCGCAGGCAGCGCCGGTGCCGAAGAGCATCGTGCACCCTGCGGCGGAGTAGATCCGCGTTGCTGGCAAGCTTTCCGGAACACCGGTTGGCGCGAGGAAACGTCGGGACGATCGTCGAGGAGCTCGACGACAAGACGGTGCTCGTCGAACTCAGTGACGATGATGGGCGACGATATGCCGTCGCCCCGTGCCTCCGATCAGAGTTCCTTTCGCTGTGGGATATACCTCTACATCGGCAGACCGAATCGCCGCCTGGCACGCCAATAGATCGTCAAACCTGAAAACTCTACTCCACGCCACGACTGTTCTCCCCCAAACAGAAACTCCTATTGGGCAGACAATCGATTTTGCACCGATGAGCGTCGAGAGAACTTGGCTTCGGATTGCAAGAGCAGTGCAGGCAGCATGATCGCGGCAT
>NZ_JBFULT010000586.1:0-4600 GCF_054049755.1 Bradyrhizobium sp. P5_C11_2 | reverse complement strand
GATCAGAAGTGCTTCGAGCAGGGTATGGATCACCTCGTCGATCGAACTGTTCACGAAGTCGGTGGAATCGTAGATGATCTCGGAGTTCAGCCCCTCAGGCTGCTGCGCCTTGATGTCGGGATAGACGGCGCGGACCCCTTTGATGACGTCGAGAAGGTTGGCGTTTGGCGCCACCTGGATGCCGATATAGACCGCGCGCTTCCCGTTGAAGCCGACCGACGAATCGTAATCCTCGGAGCCGAGCGTGACGTTCGCGACGTCGGACAGCTTGACGTTGGACGCGCCCGCCTGTTTGACGACCAGGTCGCGAAACTCCTGCAACGACTTCAGGTTGGTCGCGGCCGTCAGATTGACCTGCACCATCTGGCCCTTGGTGGTGCCGAGCCCGGCGATGTAGTCGTTGCTGGACAGCGCGGTCGATATATCGGACGCGGTCAGCCCGTACGCCGCAAGCTTGATCGGATCGAGCCAGGCGCGCAGCGCGAAGGTCTTGTTGCCGAGCAGTTCCGCGGTCTGCACCCCGGACACGGCCTGGAGTTTCGGCTGCACCACGCGGATCAGGTAGTCGGTGATCTGGTTCGGCGCCAGCACGTCGCTGCTGAAGCCGAGATACATGGCGTCGATGGTCTGACCGACCTTGACCGTCAGCACCGGCTGCTGGACGCCGCTCGGAAGCTGATTGAGCACCGAGTTCACCTTGGTGTTGATCTCGGTCAGCGCCTTGCCGGAGTCGAAGTTCAGCCGCAGGTTGACGGTGATGGTCGAGGTGCTGGGCTGGCTGGTCGACGTCATGTAGTCGATGCCATTGGCCTGGGCGATGGCGTTTTCCAGCGGCGTGGTGATGAATCCGGCGACGATCGCCGGATCCGCACCGTAGTACGTCGTCGTCACGGTGACGATCGCGTTCTGCGTGCGCGGATATTGCAGGATCGGCAGCGAAGTCATCGACTTCAGACCCAGCACCAGGATCATCAGGCTGACGACGATCGCAAGCACCGGCCGACGAATGAAGATGTCGGTAAAGGACACGTTCTGCCTCCTCACTGATCGGCAGGTGCCGGATTGGGATCGTTCGCCAGCGGAATGGAGTTGTCGACCTTCAGCAGGGTGCCGTTGCGCAGCTTGATCTGGCCCGCGGTGACGACGGTTGCGTCCCGATCAAGGCCCGAGATCACGGCCACCTGATCGCCACGGGTGGCGCCGGTCTTGATGAAGGTCTGACGGGCTACCAAACCCTGCTTGTCCGGTGCGTCGCTCTTGACTGCGAGGAACACCGACTCTCCATAGGTGTTGTAGACGATGGCGGTCTGCGGCAGCGTGAGGTAGCTCGTGGGATGTCCTACTCGGACATCGATCCGTGCGAACATGCCGGGCAGGAGCTTGCGATCCGCATTGTCGAAAATCGCGCGGACCTGAACGTTGCGGCTGGTCTGATCGACCTTGGAATTGAACGCCTGCACGACTCCCTTGAAACTGCTCTCCGGAAAGGCGTCGATACGAGCGGTGACGTCCTGTCCGACCTTGACCTGGTCGACGGCCTGCTGCGGCAGCGTGAAGTCGACAAAGAGACGGTCGAGCGCCTGCAGCGTGACGATGGTGGTGCCCGCGGTCAGATATTGGCCGACATCGACCTGACGCACGCCGAGACGGCCGGCAAAAGGTGCCTTCAGCGTCTTCTGGTCCATGAGCGCCTGCTGCTGGGCGACCAGCGCCAGCGCGTTGCGCTCGTTCACGACATCGCTGTCGACTGTCGCCTGGCTGACCGCATTGATCCTCAACTGGCCCTGATCGCGCCGCAACGTGATGGCGTAGCCGTCGGCGGTGGCCTGCAACGACTGCAGCTTGGCGACGTCATCCTGCTTGCGCAGGTCGAGCAACACGTCACCGGCGGCGACGTCCTTGCCGGATTCGAAATGAAGGCTGTCCACGATGCCGGACTGTTGCAGCGAAAGATCGGCGCCGTTCACCGCGCGAAACGTACCGATGGCGGTTAATGTCGACTGCCAGTCGCTGACCTGCGCGGCGGTCGTCGACACCGTCTGCGGGGGATCGGCGAGCGCGGCCATGGCCTGCTTGATCATGCCGGCGCGGAAACTGACGAACCAGGCAAGCGCGGCGAACACCGCACCGACGACACACAGCATGATGATCATGCGCTTCAACATGGCTTCGGACTCTCGGATCAGTTGGCTGGCTGGGGCGGCTGTGCCGGCAGGGCCCCCGCGGGAACGAATATCGCGGCAACGCCGGCGGGCTTGACCTCGGCGGCGGGGGATTCATCGACGCGATTCCACCAGCCGCCGCCGAGCGCCTGGTACAGCGATACGGTGTCGGCATAGCGCGAGGCCTGCGCCTTCACGCGGTTGATGCGCGCGGTGAGCAGTGTCTGTTCGGCGTTGATGACGGAGATGAAGGTGGTGGAGCCGGCCTTGAACTGGGCCTGGGACATCTTCAGGCTTTCAGCCGCGGTCTTTTCCGCCTCAATCTGGGCCTTCAGCAGATCGGCATCGGATTGGATCGCGCGGAGCGCGTCGGCGACATTCTGGAAGGCGGTGATCACGGTCGAGCGATATTGCGCGCTGCTTTGCTCCAGCGCCGCGACCTTGGACTCCTTGGTATGAAACAGCGAACCGGCGTCGAAGATCGGGCCGGTGACACTCGCCGCCACGCTCCAGGCTGCCGATTGCGGGCCGTAGAGGCCCGCCAGCGCCAGCGCGGAGCTGCCGCCCGAGGCCGACAGCGTCACGTTCGGCAGCATGTTGGCCGTGGCAACACCGACATTCGCGCTGGCCTGATGCACCTGACTTTCAGCGGCACGGATGTCCGGGCGTTGCTGCACCAACAGCGACGGCACGCTGACCGGCAGATCGCGCGGCAGGCGCAGGTTTGCCAGCGGCACGGCCTCGCCCTTGTCCTGGCTCGGCAACCGGCCGAGATAAGCCATCAGCTGGTTGCGATTCTGCGCGCGCGACTTTTGCAGCGGCGGCAGCGTCGCGAGCGTCTGCGCCAGCTGGGCCTTCTGAGTCAGGACATCGCTGTTGGCGACGGCGCCGAGGGCAAACTGCTGTTCGAGCAGCGCCACCAGCTGGCGCTGACCGTCGATCTGTTCCTGGGTCACGCGAATCTGCGCCGCGTAGGACGCATCGCTGATTGCGGTCGTCACGACGTTGGCCGTCAATGAGAGATAGGTCGCCTCGAGCTGGAAGCGCTGATAGTCCGCATTGGCGAGATCCGCCTCGATCCCGCGCGCCTTGCCACCGAAGATGTCCGGCGTGAATGAAACCGGGACCGAGGTCTTGTAGAGGGTGTACAGGGATGACGATCCGGTTTGTCCGGACTGTGCCAGCGGCACTTGGCTGCGTGTCGCGCTGCCTTCCCCGGTGATCGACGGCAGCAGGGCGCTGGTGTCTGCCGCCGCGACTTCGCGAGCCTGGCGCAGCGCCGCTTGCGCCGCGGCGAGGTCCGGATGGTTGTCGATCGCTTCGCGGACGAAAGCTTCGATCTGCCGCGAGCGGAACACCTGCCACCAGACCGCCGGCACGTCGGCGCCATGCGCGAACCGTTGCGCCAGGCCACCGGGCCCGTCCGCACCTTGCGTCGCGGGCAGCCCGCCCGCCGTGTAACCGCGCACTGCCGGCGCGGCCGGCGACTCGAAATCAGGGCCGACGGCGCAGCCACCCAGGGAGAGGGCAGCCTGAATGATAGGTACCAAAGCACCTCTTAGGAGAAATGTTCTGACCGACATCCGCCGCCCGCATTAAACTGAACCGTTCAGTACTTGACTTGGCAGGCGGGGATTGTCAACAGTACTGTACTGTTTAGTTTTGTTGCGGGTGTAACGACCTCAGTGCCGCGCCAGCACCGGATCCCGGCTCATTGTTCTTTCAAGTTGTTGATGCGGCGTCATTGTGCGCGCTGACACCAACGACATCGATTCGCGACCCGACGGAGTGCCATCATTGATCGAAACGATCGCCCATCCTGTTCAAGAGCAGCCGAGTGCACCAGCGGGCCGTAAGATGGACATCGTCATCCGCGCGGCGTGGCAGCTATTTCTCGACCAGGGCTTTTCCGCCACCAGCATGGACGCCGTCGCGAAAGCCGCCGGCGTCTCGAAGGCGACGCTCTACGCGTATTTCCCAAGCAAGGAAGCCTTGTTCGCCTCACTGATCGTGGCGGAGTGCGAGAGCCTGCAACGCGATTTGCCGCTGCCCAAACTGTCCGCGGGACTGTCCGAGGCGCTGCGGGATTTCGCCAGGCAATACCTCCACACCTTCATCCATCGCAAGGACGTCGCCTTCGTCCGCATCATCGCCAACGAGAGCGGCCGGTTTCCCGCGCTCGCCCGGCTCTTCTATGAAAGTGGTCCCGAGGCGACGATTCGACGGCTCTCTCAATTCCTCGAAGAGGCCAGGGCCGCGAAGCTCCTGGAGTTTGACGACTCGATGGAAGCCGCCAAGCAATTCCTGAGCCTGGTCCGCGGCGAACTACCGCTGCTGATCGTGCTGGGCCTCAGCGATTTCACGGAAGGGAAGATCGAACAGGAGATCGAGGCAGGGCTCAATTTCTTCCTGAAGGCGTGTCAGCCTCGTGCCTGAAG
>NZ_JBFULT010000585.1:0-4629 GCF_054049755.1 Bradyrhizobium sp. P5_C11_2 | reverse complement strand
GATCTGGATTGTCTCGCAGCGCTGTCCTCGACCGGCGTTCTTTCCCGAACCGGCGCAGGCACATGCTCTGCCGGCGCGCTTGCTCTGAGCGGGCTTGCAACCGGAACGCAGGATACCGTAATAGGCTACTTCGGCAGCACGACGGCGTCAGCGACCGCGATCAGCAACTGCACGGGCGCGCTGACCTATTCGACGTCTACGCATACGTTCGGCTGTAACGCGGCGGCCGGTACGGGCACCGTCACGTCTGTGGTATGTGGAACGAACCTGGCCGGCGGCACCATCACAACGACGGGACAGTGTGATCTTGATCAAACTGCTTGGACAAGTTTTTCCGGAACTGTTTCCGCATCGTGCTCTGGGGGCACTTTCACCGTAAATACGGCTCGGTACAAGAACTGGGGTAAGACGGTTTTCTGGGAGATGGATCTAACCGTTGCCAGCGGCTCCTGCACGTCAGGAAACATGAGCTTCAATGTGCCATTTACGGCGCAGTCTGGTGGCGGCGGCAGCGGGTTTGAATTCGTCACAAACGGGGTCGCTGTCCCCTGCTGGATTCAGGCTTCTAATGTCCAGATCCTGTGCCGCAACACGGTAGCGTTTGCTTCAACTTCCAGGTTCGCCGTGTCTGGTGTGTTTGAACGGCAATAGTCGCCGCCCTGTCGCCACGTACCTCCAACTATGAGCGAGCGCGAACATGATCACTCTGACGATCACATCCGAAAGCGGCGAAAACTTTGTGGTTCGCTTCCAGAGTAAATCGGGACACAGCGCTGACGGTTCGCCGATCTGGCAGGATAGCGAGGTGACCACGGAAGTTGGTCAATCCCAGCGGTACGGCCTGGATAGCAACTTTCGCCTTGTTGTCGAAACACCTTCCGAGCCGGTTAAAGATGATGGCTGAGCATCGAGAGACGAACTCGACGGCCGTAGCGCGAGCCCAAATTGCTTACCGCACGCTGAGGTGTCTCGTCCCGGTAGGCTACCGCCCAACGTCCTACCGGCAGCGACTGCAAGGTCTTGCGAGTAGTGGGCGCGTGTTGCCCAATCAGCGGAAAGCGATCGAGACCATGATTTCAGCGATTGACGCTGCGATGCAGGCAACAGCGATTCAGGTTGGAGCGAGCCAATGAGCGGTACACCGGACAACGCCAGCGGCGTAATTATGTCATCCCCTAAAAGGGCGGCGCCGCAAATGCTCAATGTGCAGGCTGTGCGCGCCGCATCCGGAATCGGGCAGACGCAACAGACGTTCGCGGACGCCATTGGCGTTCCAGTGAAGACACTTCGCAATTGGGAGCAGGGGCGTAGAAAGCCAACCGGGTCTGCACTCGTTTTGCTTCGCCTGATCCACCTCAACCCGCAAGCCGTGATCGGCGCGCTTGAGCGGAAATGAGCGGGTGACTTGATCCGATCTACGCCAGGGGCGGCTTGAACTTAATCAACGGAAATCAAAGCACCTCAGTCGCGCTAGGTGGCTGTTGTGTTGCGCGAATTTCAATCTTTTGCGCATGTTTTGCCGCCTCTTCCGAGTAGAGCAAATCAGAGCAGGACTAAAGCAAATGAAAGCATCTTCGCGGGCTCGGCATGGGGTGGGGTAAAATCTCTTTGGTAAAGGAAATCAAAGGTCTGCCATTCATAGCAATGGGGCCTTCGTGACAGGAAATGACAGGCTCGCCAGAGCCTTGCTCATTTTGGAAATGCCAAGACTGTCGATCCTCTTGAATTATGCAATGCCCTAAAAAGAGAGGGAGCCATCGTCCGCCGATGGCGTAGTTCTGGGACCAATACGCGCGCGCGCGAGGAGCTCGGTGGTCCGCGCAGAGGCAGAAGAAGATTGGCGCCGTTTTCTAACCGGAAATAACGGGCGGCGACGGCTTGAGCGTTGGCTAGAAATGGCAAGGTGGCATGTGAGCAAATGTGAACCTCGGCGTGACAACAAATGACAACATCCCCGACGGCTCCGGGCGCTGGCTGAATTGAAATCAAACAATCAAATGTGAGCCGGCCGGCACATCGCAACTTAACAAACCTAAACATTTCTAACCGAGTCGCCGGGCTTCGCACCGCTGCTGAGGCTGATGTGCACCGTGTCCGCCGCTGGCGTAATTTCTGCGCAGTACGCGCGCGGACGATGGCAGGAATTGGTAGGGGGCCAGTCGGGACCAGTCAGCTATGGAAAGTCCTGCTGCCTCAGTGGTGTAGGCAATAAAATACTGCCCTAGTCGTCATGCAGCGGGTTTGCCACAATCGGCCGCTTCCCCTTCTTCCGTAGCAAGTCGTTGAAGGCCTCGATCGCGAGCGCGTTGAGCGTCGTGTCGGATTCCGCGGCCAAGATCCTCAGCGCTCGCCACCCCTCGGGGTTCATCCTAACCAACAACGCCTTGAACGCCCCAGGATCGCGCGACGAAAGGCGGCCGACTTTCTTGCGGGGCATGCTGTGGTTCTCATCGGCGCCAGCCCAAACCGCGCTAAGGCGGTCGCGGGCTCGGTTGAAGGGGTGTCGAGCCTAGCTCGACATGGCCTGATGATACAGAGGAAGAACAGCTGCCGGATCGATCTGTGCTTGCGTGATAGCACAATATTAGATAGCTATTGATAACGCTTCTTCTCGCTAGCTATGGAACTCAAGCAATGACTTCCCTTCCAGTGCTTGCCGACGCCTTCAGCCTGCCCGCGGCCATTGCCCCCGACCTGGCCGCTGCCGTCTCGTATGCCAAGGCCGAGAAGGCGCCAGCCACGCGCATGGCCTATGAGACCGACTTTCGGCTGTTCCGCACCTATTGCGAGGAGAAGGCCGCCAGCGCGTTGCCGGCACTACCTGAGACCGTGGCGGCATATCTGGCGCACGGCGCCGAGGAAGGCGCAAAAGCCTCCACGCTCGGCCGGCGCCTCGCCGCAATCCGTTACGCGCACAAGCTGGCCTCGCTGCCGACGCCTACCGATTCCGAGGCCGTCAAGGCGACGCTCCGCGGTATCCGCCGCAGCATTGGCGCCGCCAAGGTCAAGAAGGCTCCGGCTGTCGCCGCTCGGATCAAAGCCATGGTTGCCGCGTGCCCCGCCACGATTGCCGGCAAGCGCGACCGCGCGCTGTTGCTCCTGGGGTTCGGCGGTGCGTTCCGCCGCTCGGAGCTCGTCGCGCTCGACGTCGAGCATATCGAGGAGACGCCAGAGGGGCTTTTGGTGCTCATTGCCAAGTCCAAGACCGACCAAGATGCAGAGGGCGTGACTATCGCCGTGGCGCGCGGATCCGCCGAGGCTTGCCCCGTTGTCGCCCTGCGCGACTGGCTCGAGGCTGCCGGCATCGATGCAGGCCCGGTATTCCGGCCGATCAATAAGGCGGGGGTGGTCAGCGCCGAGCGCCTGACTGACCAATCGGTCGCTCTTATCGTGAAGGCCTACGCCGGCCGCGTCGGACTCGATGCCAGCCTGTTCTCTGGCCACTCGCTTCGCCGCGGCTTCCTGACTTCCTCCGCTGCGGCCGGCAAGTCCATCTTCCGAATGAAGGACGTAAGCCGCCACAAATCGGTGGACACGCTGGCTGGGTACATCCAAGAGGCCGAGCTATTCAAAGAGCATGCAGGCGCGGGGCTGCTTTAAAGGACGCGCTGGCAACCAGGCGGCGACAACTGGTCGAGACCGTTGGTATGAGACTTCTAACTGTCCCACTCGTAGCGTTTCAAGCATTCGAAGCGACTGGCCAGCTTCCAGCCTCGCCATGAACGTGGCGGCTTCGGTCGCATTCATGGTGAACACTTCGCCATTCACTATCGCGGAGAAGCAGGCGTGGCAGAACTTGCGAAGGCGGGAACGGCCTCCGTAACCGAAGCTCGACAACGGGAGATCCTGCTCACATCGACGACATGGCTTTGTCATGACACTCTCCATTTGTTGGAAGCGCGGAAACGCGCAACACGGAGCCGAATCCTGAATCGCGGCGAGGCAGCGACAGGGAAAGCCATCGGGATTTCACATTGAGAGAGTAGGCGCCGAGTGAGTCGCAGGGCTAATTCACCGGCGGCCGGTGCCGCGCGTTAAGCGTCAACCGACGCGGCCGCGACCAGCGCCGCAGCCGCCGACCATTTCTTGATGGCGAAGCCGACCGCCAGTCCCGGGATCAGGGCGAGCAGCGCCCGCACCGCGAAGAAGACGACGCCTGCGACCACGGCCATGTGCCAAGAGTCGAGTTCCTGGACACGTGCACTTTCGAACTACTTCATGGCCAAGTTGCAGGCGGCCCATAGGGAATGTATGCTGGCCACTTTACGAACCGTGCGTATTTCACAATTCGGATTAATCAAATGGTGGCTCACAAAAGCGACAGGTTTGTCGTTGGCACCCGCTTCAAAATTAATAACCTCGGTGCCCGGATCTGACCAACCGGACCGGTACAGTCATCGAAGTTAGCCTTCGCACCACCGGCATCACGGTGCTGTTCGATGGGTGCGCACGACCAACTTGCCTGCACCATGACTACCTTACGCCCGCGCAGCCCATCCTTGATGCGGACAAGAAAGCGAGCCCCCAACTGAGGCGGCTCAACCCCTCCGCCTATCGACCTCGAATGTGAATTTGACCTGCAGCACCGGGCCACTGTCGTCACGGACCTCGATGGCCATCCCATGAGAC
>NZ_JBFULT010000584.1:0-4629 GCF_054049755.1 Bradyrhizobium sp. P5_C11_2 | reverse complement strand
CTGCTACAATTTGCCGAAGGTTCATCGTCTGCTGAGTGGCAGTCCGCACGCCGGCCGCATGGAGGTACAGCCGAGTTACGCCGCGGTGCTGCGGCTCGCCACCGCAAGGCCGAACCGCGAGGATCGGCCGGGGCAATTGGTGAGCAGCGCGCGCCGGGCGCGGGCCGGTGCCGAGGTCGGTGCGGATCAGAAGGCCGGCGGGTTTTGAAAGGTCGCATCCCCCGTCGAATGCAGGCCAAGGTTCTATCTTGGCTTGACATTGCGGCCCCGGACGGTGTCTACGGCCCCCTTTGACGCATGATCTGGAACCATGGCCTAAGGCCGTGCGTAATCGGCTGCCGGTTCTCGCAGGGATCATGCTCGACAAGCAGGGAGCGCCGATGACGGCAGCATTCACGTTTCCGGGGCAGGGGTCCCAGGCCGTCGGCATGGGCAAGGCCCTGGCCGAGGCCTTCCCAGCGGCGCGCGCCGTGTTCGACGAGGTCGATTCCGCGCTTGGCGAGAAGCTGACAGCGACGATCTGGGATGGTCCGGCCGAAACCCTCCAGCTCACCGAGAACGCCCAGCCGGCGCTGATGGCGGTTTCTGTCGCCACCCTGCGCGTGCTCGAGGCCGAAGCCGGTTTTTCCGTGGGGCGGGACGCTGCCTTCRTCGCCGGCCACTCGCTCGGCGAGTATTCGGCGCTGGCCGCGGCGGGCAGCCTGACGATTTCCGACACCGCGCGGCTGCTTCGCACCCGCGGTCTCGCAATGCAAAAAGCCGTGCCCGTCGGCGTCGGGGCAATGGCGGCTCTGCTTGGCCTCGACTACGAGGCCGCCATGGAGGTCGCCAAGGAGGCGGCGCAGGGCCAGGTCTGCCAGGCCGCCAATGACAATGGCGGCGGGCAGGTGGTGGTCTCCGGCGACAAGGCGGCGGTCGATCGCGCCGTCGAGATCGCCAAGGGCAAGGGCGCCAAGCGCGCGATGCTGCTGCCGGTGTCGGCGCCGTTCCATTGCAAGCTGATGCAGCCCGCTGCGGACGCCATGGCGGAGGCGCTGTCCAAGGTCACGATCAAGGCGCCGGCGGCGCCGCTGGTGTCGAACGTGCTGGCGAGCGCCATTACCGATCCCGATGAGATCCGTCGCCGCCTGGTCGAGCAGGTCACCGGCACCGTGCGCTGGCGCGAGTCGGTTGCCTATATGGCGGGGCAGGGCGTCACCCGTTTCTTCGAGATCGGCGCGGGCAAGGTGCTGACGGGGCTCGTCAAGCGCATCGCTGACGGTGCCGTCGGCGTGGCTGTCGGCGGACCGAACGACATTGCCGCTGCCAAGGATGCATTGGCCGCTGCGAAGCAGGCCTAAAGATTTACGCACGATCTTTCCGGAAGACCGCTGCACACTTTTCCGGATCGTGCTTGGAAGGAGTTATCGATGTTTGATCTGACTGGCAGGAAGGCGCTCGTCACTGGCGCGACCGGCGGCATCGGCGGCGCGATTGCGCAGGCGCTGCATGCGCAGGGCGCCACGGTTGCGATTTCGGGGACGCGGAAAGAAGTGCTGGATGAGCTTGCGGGCAAGCTCGGCGAGCGTGCCCTTGTGCTGCCCTGCAATCTCTCCAAGGCCGACGAGGTCGAGGCGCTGGTGCCGGCCGCGGAAGCGGCGATGGGCCAGGTCGACATCCTCGTCGCCAATGCCGGCATCACGCGCGACAACCTGTTCGTCCAGCTCCGCGACGAGGATTGGGACGAGGTCATCAACGTCAACCTGACCTCGACTTTCCGCCTGGCGCGCGCCGCCACCAAATTGATGATGCGCAAGCGCTTCGGCCGCATCATTGCCATCACCTCGGTGGTCGGCGTCACCGGCAATCCCGGGCAGGGCAACTACACGGCGTCGAAGGCCGGCCTGATCGGCATGATCAAGACGCTCGGCGCCGAATACGCCAAGCGCGGCGTCACCGCGAACTGTATCGCGCCCGGCTTCATCAAGACGCCGATGACGGATGCGCTCAACGACAAGCAGCGCGAAACGATTCTGACCAAGGTTCCGGCCGCCCGCCTGGGGACTCCCGAGGACATCGCGGCGGCCGCCGTTTACCTGAGTTCGAACGAAGCAGCCTACGTCACCGGCCAGACAATCCACGTCAACGGCGGCATGGCCATGATCTGAATGGCTCGTCCCGCGCCCCGCAGGGGGCGGTGCGGGATGCGGCAAACGGCCGTTTCCGAAGGGAAATTAGGCTTGTAGTCAAGGCAGTTGAAGTATGATAACCGGACCTTCAACGGATGGGCAAAGAACGCCATTGCAGGTTTTTGAAACCCTGTATATTGGCGATGCGGAGCCTTGGCCGTCGTTCGCCGGGCCCAGCATCGGTTAGGATGGGCCAAATCAAAGTTCGTAAGCGAAGGCAGTCAAACGACCACGACGGCTCGTATCGTCCCGGGGGGTCGGGTCTACAGGGAACAACACGAGGTTAAGCAATGAGTGACATTGGCGAACGGGTTAAGAAGATCGTGGTCGAACACCTTGGTGTTGAGCCCGAGAAGGTTGTCGACGCTGCGAGCTTCATCGACGACCTCGGCGCCGACAGTCTGGACACCGTCGAGCTGGTGATGGCGTTCGAAGAAGAATTCGGTTGCGAGATTCCGGACGACGCCGCGGAAACGATTCTCACCGTCGGCGATGCCACGAMGTTTCTCGAGAAGAACGCGAAGAGCTAAGCTCTTCATTTCGCGGGGACAACATTGAAACCGGACGGGCCGCCTACCGGCGGTCAGCCGGTTTCTTGTTATCGGCCGTGATTCTATCGAAGCGGAGTTTTCGGATATGAGGCGGGTTGTCGTCACGGGCCTCGGCATGGTGTCGCCACTCGGCTGTGGCGTCGAGCCGACCTGGAAGCGCATCCTCAACGGCGAAAGCGGTGCGCGCAAGATCGAGAGCTTCGACATCTCCGATCTCCAGACCAAGATCGCCTGCACCGTGGTGCGCGGTGACGGTTCGAACGACACCTTCAATCCCGATATCTGGATGGAGCCGAAGGACCAGCGCAAGGTCGACGACTTCATCATCTTCGGCATGGCGGCAGCGGGCCAGGCGCTCGACGATGCCAACTGGCATCCCGAGACCGAAGAGGACAAGTGCGCGACCGGCACCATGATCGGGTCCGGCATCGGCGGCCTCAGCGGCATCGCCGAGACCGCGATCCTGCTGAAGGAGCGGGGGCCGCGCCGGGTGTCGCCCTTCTTCATTCCGGGCCGCCTGATCAACCTCGCCTCCGGCTATGTCTCGATCAAGCACGGGCTGAAGGGGCCGAACCATTCGGTGGTCACGGCCTGCTCGACCGGTGCCCACGCGGTCGGCGACGCCGCCCGCCTGATTGCACTCGGCGACGCCGACGTCATGGTTGCCGGTGGTGCGGAATCGCCGATCAGCCGCATCGGCATTGCCGGCTTCAACGCCGCGCGCGCGCTCTCGACCGGCTTCAACGAGACCCCCGAGAAGGCCTCGCGCCCCTACGACAAGGACCGCGACGGCTTCGTGATGGGCGAGGGCGCCGGTGCCCTGGTGCTGGAAGAACTCGATCACGCCAAGCGCCGCGGCGCGAAGATCTACGCCGAGGTGATCGGCTACGGACTTTCCGGCGATGCCTATCACATCACCTCGCCGTCACCCGATGGCGACGGCGGCTTCCGCAGCATGTCGGCCGCGCTCAAGCGCGCCGGCCTCTCGCCGTCCGATCTCGACTACATCAACGCGCACGGCACCTCGACGCCGCTCGGTGATGAGATCGAGCTCGGTGCGGTCGAACGGCTGCTCGGCAATGCGGCCTCCAAGGTCGCGATGTCCTCGACCAAATCCTCGACCGGCCATCTCCTCGGCGCGGCCGGCGCGATCGAGGCGATCTTCGCCATCCTCGCGATTCGCGATAACATCGTGCCGCCGACCATCAATCTGGACCATCCGTCGGTCGAGACCGCGATCGATCTCGTGCCGCACAAGGCGAAGCAGCGCGAGGTCAACGTTGCGTTGTCGAATTCTTTCGGTTTTGGCGGTACCAATGCGTCGGTGATCGTCCGGCGTCTGGTGCATTAGTTTATGATTGCGACGAATCCACCGTTTTGCCGCATTCGGCGATAGTCATACACGTGGGCGCGCGTGCATTTGGCAGGACAAGCGATTGTCAGGCCGCAATTGAACCGGCAGGATTCAGGTTGCTTCGATGAGTGAAAGGCCGCCCATTTCGCCCCGGAGTCCGCGGGCARCGCTCGAGCCCGAGCAGGTGCCACCGCCGCCGAAGCGATCGGACCGGGCGCGCAACCCCTTCGTGATCGTCGGCAACGCCATCATTACCCTCCTTCTGATCGCGATGCTCGGCGCCGGCGCCGTCTATTATTACGGCCGTCAGGTGCTCGAGGCTCCGGGACCGCTTGCCGAGGACAAGATCGTCAACATTCCCCAGCGCGCGGGCAAGCGCGACATCGCCGAGACCTTGAACCGGGAAGGCGTGACCGACGTCAATCCATGGGTGTTCATCGCCAGCGTGGCCGCGCTGAAGGCGAGCTCGGATCTGAAGCCCGGCGAGTATTCGTTTCAGAAGAACGCCTCCTTGCGCGACGTCATCGCCACCATCGTCGAGGGCAAGGTGGTGCAG
>NZ_JBFULT010000583.1:0-4650 GCF_054049755.1 Bradyrhizobium sp. P5_C11_2 | reverse complement strand
CGCTGGTGCAGTCCGGTTTCCTGTCGGTTGGGTGTATGCCTTGCACGAGCAGAACGGCCGAAGGCGAGGACGCGCGTGCCGGTCGTTGGCGTGGCCGGGCCAAGACAGAATGCGGCATTCACACGATGAAGAGTTCGTAGCACAATCGGGCTACATCGCCGCAAACAAGAAAATCCGGTTCCGTTGACTTAGGAGCGTTTCGACCCGAGTTATGCCTGCGTGCCATCGACGACATTGATGTCGTCGAGGTGAATGGAGATGGACATGATGCGCCGTATCGTTCCGCTCGCGGCAGGCCTCCTGGTGACGGGTTTGTTGGCAAGCTCGGCTTTCGCCGCCGACATCAACCTGTTGAACGTGTCGTACGATCCGACGCGCGAGCTCTATGGCGAATTCAACAAGGCGTTCGCGAATGCCTATCAGAAGGAGACCGGCAAGAGCGTCGAGATCAAGCAGTCGCATGGCGGCAGCGGATCGCAAGCCCGTAGCGTGATCGACGGATTGCAGGCCGATGTGGTGACGCTCGCGCTCGCCTATGACATCGACGCCATCGCGGGCAAGGGTCTCACCGCGGCCGATTGGCAGAAGCGGCTGCCGCAGAATTCATCACCGTACACCTCGACCATCGTGTTCCTGGTGCGTAAGGGCAATCCCAAGGGCATCAAGGACTGGGACGATCTGCTCAAGCCGGGCGTCGCCGTGATCACGCCGAACCCGAAGACGTCGGGCGGGGCGCGCTGGAACTATCTGGCGGCCTGGGGTTTCGCGCAGAAGAAATATGGCTCCGCCGACAAGGCCAAGGACTTCATCGGAAAACTCTACCAGCAGGTGCCGGTGCTCGACACCGGTGCGCGCGGTGCCACGGTGACCTTCGTCGAGCGCGGCGTCGGGGACGTGCTGCTTGCCTGGGAGAACGAGGCGTTCCTCGCCTTGAAGGAGTTTGGACCGGCGAAGTTCGAGATCGTCGCGCCGCCGCAATCGATCCTGGCCGAGCCGCCGGTCGCGATCGTCGACAAGGTTGCCGACAAAAAGGGCACGCGCAACGCCGCCGACGCCTATCTCCAGTATTGGTATACCAAGGAGGGCCAGGAGATCGCCGCGCGCAATTTTTACCGTCCGCGCGACGCCGAGATCGCCAAAAAGTACGAAAACTCCTTCGCCAAGGTCGAACTGTTCACGATCGACGACGTTTTCGGCGGCTGGACCAAGGCGCAGAGGGAACATTTTGCCGACGGCGGCGTATTCGATCAGATCTACAAGAACTGATCGGGCGCTGTCGGAGGGGCGTTAGCAGGGGGCCTGGTGACCGTAATCGCAGCACGACGCCGGACATTGCCGGGCTTCGGTCTCACGATGGGACTGACGCTGTCCTGGCTGTCCGTCATCATCCTGATTCCGCTCGCCGGCCTGTTCCTGCGCACGCTCGAGCTCAGCCCGGAGCAGCTCTGGGCCATCCTCTCCAGCCGCCGCACCCTGAACGCATTGCGCGTCTCCTTCGGCCTCGCCTTCGCGGCGGCCTGCGTCAATCTGGTGATGGGCAGCATCATCGTCTGGGCGCTGGTGCGCTACCGCTTCCCTGGCCGGCGGCTGTTTGACGCCATCGTCGACGTTCCCTTCGCGCTGCCGACGGCGGTGGCCGGTGTCGCCTTGACCGCGCTGTTCGCCGAGAAGGGCTGGCTGGGCGCGCCGCTGGCGGCGCTCGGCATCAAGGTGGCGTTCACGCCGGTCGGCATCTTCGTCGCCATGATCTTCATCGGCATCCCCTTCGTGGTGCGCACCGTGCAGCCGGTGCTCCAGGATCTCGATCCCGAGATCGAGGAGGCCGCCGGCAGCCTGGGCGCGAGCCGCTGGCAGACCATCATTCGCGTGATCCTGCCCTCGCTCGCGCCGGCGCTGCTCACGGGCCTCGCGCTCGCCTTCGCGCGCGCCGTCGGTGAATACGGCTCGGTGATCTTCATCGCCGGCAATCTGCCCAACGTGTCCGAGATCGCGCCGCTCTTGATCGTRATCCGGCTGTCCGAGTTCCGCTACGCCGACGCGACCGCCATCGCGGTGGTCATGCTCGTCGTCTCCTTCGTCATCATCTTCGCCGTCAACCGGCTCCAGCGCTGGGCGCGGAGCCGGGTCCCGGCGCGTTGAGGGGGATGCGATGACGATGCAGATCGCAGATTCCGTTTCGCTCTCCCCGCCCGATGCGAAGGCGCGTGCGCACGCGGCGGCGGCGCGCGACAATTTGCGCACCGAGCCGAGGGCGGTGCGCATCGTCATCATCACGCTGGCGGTGCTGTTCCTCTCGGTCTTCGTCGTGCTGCCATTGGTGGTCGTGTTCGCGCAGGCCTTCTCGAAGGGGATCCTGGCCTATCTCGCCGCGCTGGCCGAGCCGGAGGCACTGGCTGCGATCAGGCTGACGCTGCTGGTTGCGGCGATCTCGGTCGGCCTCAATCTGGTGTTCGGCCTCGTCGCCGCCTGGGCCATCGCCAAGTTCGACTTCAAGGGCAAGACCTTCCTGATCACGCTGATCGACCTGCCGTTCTCGGTGAGCCCGGTGATCTCGGGCCTCGTCTTCGTGCTGCTGTTCGGCGCGCAGGGTTATTTCGGCGGCTGGCTGCGCGATCACGACATCCAGATCCTGTTCGCGGTGCCCGGCATCGCGCTCGCCACCACCTTCGTGACCTTCCCCTTCGTGGCGCGCGCGCTGATCCCCCTGATGCAGGAGCAGGGCACGCAGGAAGAGGAGGCCGCGATCTCGCTCGGCGCCTCCGGCCTCCAGACCTTCTTCCGCGTCACGCTGCCCAACATCAAATGGGGCGTGCTCTACGGCGTCCTGCTCTGCAACGCGCGCGCGATGGGCGAGTTCGGCGCGGTCTCGGTCGTCTCCGGCCACATCCGCGGCGAGACCAACACCATGCCGCTGCTGGTCGAGATCCTCTACAACGAATACCAGTTCGTCGCCGCCTTCGCGATCGCCTCGCTGCTGGCGATGCTGGCGCTGATCACGCTGATCGCCAAGACCGTTCTCGAACGCCATCTGGACGAAGGACACGACCGCCGTGACCATTGAAGTCAGGAATCTCGTCAAGAAATTCGGCAGCTTCGCAGCCCTCGACGGCGTCGACCTCAAGGTCGACAACGGCGAGTTGCTGGCGCTGCTCGGGCCGTCGGGCTCGGGCAAGACCACGCTGCTGCGGATCATCGCCGGTCTCGACTGGCCGGATTCCGGCGAGGTCGCGTTCAACGGCGAGGACGCGCTGGCGCAGGGCGCGCGCGAGCGCCATGTCGGCTTCGTGTTCCAGCATTACGCGCTGTTCCGCCACATGACGGTGTTCGAGAACGTCGCCTTCGGCCTGCGCGTGCAGCCGCGCGCGGTCCGCAAGGACGAGGCCGCGATCCGTGCGCGTGTCAAGGAGCTGCTCGATCTCGTGCAGCTCGACTGGCTCGCCGACCGTTATCCGAGCCAGCTCTCCGGCGGCCAGCGCCAGCGCATTGCGCTGGCGCGCGCGCTTGCGATCGAGCCGCGCATCCTGCTGCTCGACGAGCCGTTCGGCGCGCTCGACGCCAAGGTGCGCAAGGAGCTGCGCAAATGGCTGCGCTCGCTGCATCATGAGATCAACGTCACCTCGATCTTCGTCACCCACGACCAGGAGGAGGCACTGGAAGTCGCCAACCGCGTCGTGGTGATGGACAAGGGCAGGATCGAGCAGATCGGCTCGCCCGATGACGTCTATGAAAGCCCGGCGACCGCCTTCGTCCACGGCTTCATCGGCGAATCCATCGAGCTTCCGGTCCAGATCGCGGACGGCGTGGTCCGGCTCGGCGACCGGCCGCTCGCCCTTGCGGCAGACGGCCTTGCGCCTGGCGCGTCAAAACTGTTCGTGCGGCGACATGACATGCTGGTTGGCCCGCCCGGCAGCGGCGCCTTCGAGGGCGCCGTGCAGCACGTCCGGAATTTCGGCCCCGTGCAGCGGGCTGAGGTCGCTCTGTCCGGCGGCCAGACCATCGAGATCGACGCCCCGCGCGGCAGGGAACTGCGCACCGGAGACAGGATTGGCCTCGAGCCTCGCCGCTACCGGATATTTGCGGGCTAACTCACCGTCATTCCGGGGCGATGCGAAGCATCGAACCCGGAATCTCGAGGTTGTGGCACGAGATTCCGGGTTCGCGCTGGCGCGCGCCCCGCAATGACTTGCTTCGATTTTCCTCAAAATTCACCTTTCAGCCACGGTTGGTATGCAACAACGGCCCCTCATCTGGGGGCTCTGATTCATGCGCGCTGCGGCCGCAATACTCATCACTTTGCTGCTCGCCGGCTGCGCCGGCAACGAAGCGCCGGTACAGCAGCCGTCCATGTATGCCGACATGGCAGTCCCGGGCGCCAAGCTCGATGCGCCGGCGGCCGCGGTGATGATCTCGCAATACCGCCAGAACAACGGCCTCGGCACCGTCGTGATCGATCCCGATTTGATGCGGCTTGCGGAATCCCAGTCCCAGGCCATGGCGGCGGCCAACAAGATGGACCACGACGTCCGCGCGCCCCTGGCCAAGCGCCTCAGTGCCGGCGGCTATCCGGCCAGCGTGGCGGTCGAGAACGTCTCGGCCGGCTATCATACGCTGGCGGAAGCGTTTTCCGGCTGGCGCGACTCGCCTCCGCAT
>NZ_JBFULT010000582.1:0-4653 GCF_054049755.1 Bradyrhizobium sp. P5_C11_2 | reverse complement strand
GCCGGTGATCATGCTGACGGCGACCGCGAGCCCGATCGATCGCGTCGTCGGGCTCGAGCTCGGCGCCGACGATTACGTCGCAAAGCCCTGCGAGCTGCGCGAGCTGATGGCGCGCATCCGCTCGGTGCTGCGCAGGAGCACGCCGGTGAAGGCAGCGGCCGCGGAGGCGGCGGCTGCCAAGTCCGACAAGGATCAATTGGTGCGCTTCGGCACCAAATGGCTCGATCTCGAAGCGCAGGCCCTGCGCGACGACGAAGGCAACGAGCATCCGCTGACCGCGTCGGAGTTCGGGCTGCTCAAGGTGTTCGCGGCCAACCCGAAGCGCGTGCTGTCGCGCGAGCGGCTGTTGGAATTGGCCAATGCGCGCGACGCCGAGGCGTTCGACCGCGCCGTCGACCTCCGCATCATGCGCATCCGCCGCAAGATCGAGCCCGACCCGACCAAGCCCGCCGTGATCCGCACCATCCGCGGCGGCGGCTATCTGTTCTCGCCGGCGGGCGAGAAGGCGTAGGGGCCAGCCTCACCCGGGACGACATCGGGTTTGTGGCGACATCGAACGCAAAAGCCGGAAATACGTTCCCGGCTGCTCCGCGCGCCGCCAGACCCCCCACCCCGTATTTTCCGTACATTGAAATTCCACGACTTTTTGCCCCGAATGTTTCGTCGCCCCCGTTTCGACGAAACAATTTGGCGGCGCACGAAACCATTTTCCGCTTGTGGTGCAGACGTCCCGAAACGTTGGCTCATTAACACTTTGGTCCAAGGAAACGCCGCTCGGTTGCGGCGCTACGGGGAGCTAAGTCAATGCCGAACGTCATCGCCATCAACGCCCAAGCCAGCCAGAGCATCATCGCCGCTCAGGCGACCTCGGACGACATGCTTCTCGAAAGCATTGCCGACGGCAACCGGACGTCGATGCACATCCTCTATTGCCGGCACCATGTGCGGGTCTACCGCTTCATCCTGCGCATCGTGCGTGATGCCACCACGGCGGAAGACCTCGTGAGCCAGGTTTTCCTCGACGTGTGGCGGACCGCCGGCCAGTTCCAGGGCCGCTCGCAGGTCTCGACCTGGCTGCTGTCGATCGCGCGCTTCAAGGCGCTGACCGCGATGCGCCAGCGCCGCTTCGAGGACATCGACCAGGAAGACGTGCGGCAGATCCCGGATGGTTGCGATACGCCGGAGACGTCGCTCGACCGCAGCGACACCAGCGCGATCCTGCGCGCCTGCGTCGCCAAGCTGTCGCCCGCGCATCGCGAGATCATCACCCTCGTCTACTACCACGAGAAGTCGGTGGAGGAGGTCGGGCAGATCATCGGCATCCCCCAGAGCACGGTGAAGACCCGGATGTTCTACGCCCGCAAGCAGCTGGCCGATCTGCTTAAGGGCTGTGGCGTCGATCGCTTCGCCGCCTGAAGCTCAAGGATTTCAATGGGATAGGGCCGCACCTCGGCCCTGCCCCGGACACGGAAGCGTTACCGCAGACGAAACAATTGAAACAAAGCACAACATCAGGCGGAAAAACTTCCTCCCTATAAAGCTCACATACGGTTTTAGTTAAACCTCCCAAGGACTTCCACGACCCGGACGGGATGCCCCCCGCCGGGTCGTTTTGTGTTTGGGGGGCTTTCGCCGCGCACTCCCGCCTCTCCCGCTTGCGGGAGAGACCCGACGCGCCCCGGGCGATGCGAAGCATCGTCCCGCGCGCGGCGGGTAAGGGTTCTCTCCTCTCGGGGGTGTCCCATTGCGGAGACACCCTCTCCCCAACCCTCCCCCGCAAGCGGCGGAGGGAGCGCACCGTCGTCTTGATAGGCGCCCCAATCGTCACGAAGCCGTGACGCCACGTAACGGCTGAGGCATCCGCCCCGAACCACCCCTCGTGACCCCCTTCACGAGTGGCCCGATGCTCGAACTCGCCTTTGCTGTCCTTGCCGGCATCCTCACCATCGCCGCGCCGTGCACGCTGCCGATGCTGCCGATCCTGCTCGGCGCCTCGATCGGGCGCGCGGGGCGGCTGCGGCCGGCGATGATCGCGCTCGGCTTCGTCATCTCGTTCTCCGCGGCCGCGCTGCTGCTCGGCGCAATCACGCGGCTGTTCGATTTCGATCCGAATGTGCTGCGCGAGGCCGCGTTGATCCTGCTGCTCGGCTTCGGCCTGTTGATGCTGTGGCCGGCGCCGTTCGAATGGCTGACGATCCGGCTCAATGGCTGGCTCGATCTCGGCGCCGCCAGCGCCACCCAGCGCGAGGGCGCGCTCGGCGGTCTCGTGCTCGGCACCACGCTCGGCCTGGTCTGGACGCCCTGCGCCGGCCCCGTGCTCGGCTCGATCCTGACGCTGGTGGCGACGTCGAAGAACGCCGCCTGGGCCGGCACGCTGCTGATCGCCTACGCCATTGGTGCTGCGATCCCGATGCTGGCGATCGCCTATGGCGGACAGGCCGCGACCACGCGCGTGCGCAGCCTGGCGCGGATCTCGCCGCGCCTGCAGCAGGGCTTTGGCGTCGTCGTGATCGCCTTCGCGGTCGCCGCCTACTTCCAGTACGACACGCTGCTCGTGGCGTGGCTCACCGGATTCTACCCCACCGGCCAGATCGGCCTGTGATCACCTCTCACCATCACCGGAGGACGCTTCCATGACTTTTAAACTGCTCGCCGTCTCCACCGCCCTGATCGGCATCGCCGTGACCGGCGCCGTCATCCCCGGCATCTGCGACGAGGCCGCACGCGCAGCGCCGATCGTCACCGCCGCCGCAAGCCAGCAGGCCGCGCCCGACTTCACCGGCATCACCAACTGGTTCAACTCAAAACCGCTCACTCTCGCCGACCTGCGCGGCAAGGTCGTGCTGGTCGACTTCTGGACCTATGGCTGCGTCAACTGCGTCAACACGCTGCCGCACGTCACCGACCTCTACGCCAAGTACAAGGACAAGGGCTTCGTCGTGGTCGGCGTGCACACGCCGGAATTCCCGTTCGAGCGCTCGGCGTCCAATGTGCAGGCCGCGCTGAAGCGCCACGGCATCACCTATCCGGTGGCGCAGGACAATGATTCCAAGACCTGGAACGCCTACAGCAACCAGTATTGGCCGGCGCAGTACATCATCGACCAGACCGGCAGGATCGTGTTCCAGCACGYCGGCGAAGGCCGCTACGACGAGATCGACCGCACGGTGGCAAAGCTGCTCAGCGCCAGCAGCTAGGCGCGCGCACCTTAAGTTGTCGATAAGACTTCCTGCGCTTGGCGCTTGACTCCACGGAGCCCTCCGTGGAGTTTCGCATCAATGGAAGTGCAGGCGATGGACGAGGCAACACGAGAGAGCGAAATTCGCCTTCGAAAGAATCTGTCGCGCCAGGACCGCTTGCTCCTGACTGGCTTTGCGGCAGCGGTGCTGCTTTTTGGCGTTTTGGGCTTGGCCAACTGGAGCGACAGTGTCATCGCCGCCCCGATCGCGCTGATACTGGGCATTCTGATGCTGTGCCAAGCGGGCTTTGGCGCCGATGTGCTGTGGACCATCAGGCAGGACGGGATCCTCATCGAAGAGGCGAGTCCACTTCGCCGGCGCAGTAGCAGATTCATCCGGCGCGAGGAAATATCGGCAGCCAAGGTCAACCATGACCAGGCCAACTCAGCGCGATTCCACGTCTCCCTTCTGCTTGCGTCGGGCGATCGCCTGACTTCACCGACGCTATCCGACATCACGCATGTCTACGAAACCACCGCACGTATCGCTGAGCAGCTTGGCATCGCGAATATCGATCCTCCGGCAAACTCACTCGATGCTACGAATGCAGAGATTCATCTGGGTGAACCCGTGAGGCCGGCCGCGGGCTACGATATTCGAATCATCACGGTGATCATCGCCGGGCTATGCACGATCCCTTATGCTTACAAATTCTGGAACGGCCTGCCGCTTGCCGCTCTCGAGATCGCCGTGGTGCCGGTGGGTATCATCGCAGCCATTCTGCTCTATCGGTACGCCCACGGCTTTGGCTCTCCGTTCTGGACCGTCCGCCGCGGTGAACTGCGCGTCGAACGGCTGTCCCGAGACGGGAAGCCGCATGTCGATACGATCACCGGTGGCGACGTTGACACGATTGGGGTCGAGCGCGACAGCAAGGTCGAGGAAGAGCGCTACGTCGTCAGGATCGACCTTCTCAACAGACAGAAATTCCTCAGCCCGGGCATCGGGACGCTGGACGAGACGCGCGCAGTGGCTGCGGAAATTGCCTTGCGTCTCGGGGTTGCCTCCGAGCGCGTGCAGCGGTGAACCGCTAACGCCCTTGTTGCTTGACTCCGCGGACCCGTCCGTGGAGTTTCGCCCCGACACAATCAGCCGCCAGCAATGGACGACGCGACCACCAGCAACGACATTCGCCTTCGTGAAGGCGCCTCGATCGCGCAGCGGCTGGTCATGTCCGGCTTTGCGGCGGCCGTTGCGCTGTGCTTCACGCCGGGCCTGTTCACGCACGACACGCTGGAAATCGTCATATCGCTGGTTGCGCTGCTGGTGGGCGCGGGGTTTGTCATCGGCATCATGATGGCGCCGGCGGTGGTGTGGATCATCACACAAGACGAGATTCTGATCGGGCAGCAGCGGCCGTTCGGAAAGCTCCAGACGCGGATCGTTGCGAAGGACGACATCACGGGGTTACAGG
>NZ_JBFULT010000581.1:0-4657 GCF_054049755.1 Bradyrhizobium sp. P5_C11_2 | reverse complement strand
GTCGAGGACATGGGCAAGCTCGACAACACACTGATCATCTATATCAGCGGTGACAACGGCACCAGCGCCGAAGGCACGCTAGAGGGCACCCCGAACCAGATGACGGCCTATAACGGCGTGCTGAAACTCCCCGAAGCCGAGTTGATGCTGCACTACGAGAATTGGGGCTCCGACAAAACCTACCCGCATATGTCGGTGGCATGGTCGTGGGCTTTCGATACCCCGTTCAAATGGACCAAGCAGGTGGCGTCGCACTTCGGTGGCACCCGCCAAGGAATGGCAATTTCATGGCCCGGTCACATCAAGGATGTCGGCGGCATTCGCTCCCAGTTCCACCACATCATCGACATCGTGCCGACCATCCTTGAGGCCACGGGCATCCCGGCGCCTGCGACCGTCAATGGCATTGCGCAAAAGCCCATCGAGGGCGTGAGCATGGCCTATACGTTCGACCAGGCCAACGCCAACGCACCGTCAAAGCGCGACACGCAATATTTCGAGATGTTCGCCAACCGCGGCATCTACCACGATGGCTGGTATGCCTGCACGACGCCGCCCGAAGCGCCCTGGCTTATGGGCACGGCAAAGATGCCTGAGATCAACGAATACAAATGGGAGCTCTACAACATCGCCGAGGACTACTCGCAAAACAACGACGTCGCGGCCAAGAATCCTGACAAGCTAAAGGAGCTGCAGGCGAAGTTCCTGAGCGAGGCCGCGAAATACCAGGTCTTGCCGCTGGACAACTCCGTCTTGCCGCGCATCGTCACCCCGCGGCCGAGCGCGACAGCAGGGAAAACTGTTTTCACCTACACGGGATCGAACCCCGGCATTCCTGCCGAGAATGCGCCCAGCATCATGAACAAGGACTACAAGATCACCGCCGAGATAACGATCCCGGCGGGCGGGGCTGAGGGAATGATCGTTACTCTCGGCGGCCGGTTCAGCGGCTATGGCCTGTACTTGCTGAAAGGCAAGCCGGTTTTCGTTTACAACATGCTGGATTTGAAACGATACCGCTGGGAAGGTGGCGTGGGTGCGCGGGATTGGTTGGGTTCTGCGCTCAAGCCGGGAAAGCACACCATCGTATTCGATTTCAAATATGATGGACCCGGCCCAGCCAAGGGCGGCACTGGGGTGCTGTCGGTGGATGGCAAGGAGTACGCCCGCCGGTCGATCCCGCACTCGATTGGGTTCCTGATGGCCATCGACGAGTCCTTCGACATCGGCGTCGATAGCCGCACAGAGGTGGATGACAGTTACAAGCTGCCGTTCCAGTTCACCGGGAAAATCGACAAGCTGACATTCAACCTTGGGCCGACCCAGATGACCAGCGATGAGCAAAAGGTCATGCGGCACGCACTCGAAAGGGCGAGGGACTGAGCGCGACAGGCGCGCAACCTGTATTTCCGGTATTGGCACATCGCGTCATTTAGCTGCGTTGCAGAATTTGGTCGCTATCGGTGCATAGCGGGCTCTGGCAAGCCGTCCGCCCGGCAGATTTATGGGTTCACGGCCTAGTCCAATTGAGACCGGGCATGCTTTGATGCGTGGGGCGGGAACCGTAACGCGTGGTGACCTCATGTACATAGTCATTCGCAAGTACACCAAGGTTCGTTCGGTTGCGGACGCTGCTCGCCGCGCCAAGAGCGGCGTCGGTCAGATCCTGAGGCAATCGCGCGGATTCAGATCTTACTACGTGCTGGATGGGGGCGACGGCGTGGGTGTCGCCGTGATGATATTCGAGGATCGCGAAAGCGCCAATGCAGCGAACGCCCGGATAATGGAGTTCATTCAAGCGAGTCTGCATGACCTCGATCTTGGGGATCCCGAAATCACTGCCGGCGAAGTGTTGGTAAATATAGAACCTGATGCGTCCTCGGCATAAAGTATTCGTAGACGCCGCCAGTTATGTGGGGTGCCGCCCCTTGCCGCGGCTGTCGATCTGATCGCCGTCGCGTAGGAGCGATCCCGCCCTGGAACTCCGGATGTCGTCCGTCGGAATATTCGACTGCGCATGCTCTTCGAGGAGTAACAACGCCATGAGGCAACACGAGTTCGAAGCATTTTTCATCACAGCGATCGTCTGGACGCCGCTCGTCGCTATGGGCGCCCTGATGCCGCCCCGAGATCCTGATGATGACGAGGAGGACGACGAAGACGACGAAGAGGAGGATGAAGCCGACGAACCGGCAGTCGTACGCGAGCCGGATGAAGACTAGACTAGCCGGTGTCGGCCAGTCAGCGCTATAATCTCCCCATGGGCTGGGATGCGAAAGACGTAGCACTGCTCAAAAGGCTCTGGGCCGCAGGACAGAGCGCGGCACAGATTGCGCGCCGTCTCGGGTGTAGCCGTAACGCGGTCTGCGGGATGCTAACCCGTTTGGGCTTGAAGCGTGGCCACAAGCCGCCAACAGCAAGACCCAGGATCAGGCCGCCACCGAAGCTAAGGCCGGCGTCGTCGGCCGCCTGCGCACGTCCAGTGGCAAAGAAGGTGTCGCGAAGCACTGCAGAGAGGCAGCAGCCCAAGGAATTCAGCAAGCAGCAGCTGTACGCCATTCTAGCTGAGGCGGTCAGGAACACTGGCTAAGAGCTCACCACGAAGGGCGTTACGCTCGGCGTCCGTGCCCTGGTCCAGCTCGAACGGTTCGGCGGTCGTGAACATTCAATCCAAGCGAGCGTCGATTGTTTCACGGCATTGCTCTGAGACTGCCCAACAAGCGCTTGGCTAATGACCTTGGCAAATTGGGATGCGCACAGGCGGACGTCCGTTCTGGCGCTCATTTCGGACTCTCGTCGACATCACGGCGCTTCCGGAAAAGGGGCCAAGAGGGGACATCACTCACTTGGTTGTCGTTTCGAAATCTTTGCCGACTTTGTACACGGTTGGATGCATAAACTCTGTGATTCACGTTGAAATTTGGTCACGAGCCAGATCAAGCCCCTTGATCTTTGTCAATGTCGGCATCAACCGACGGGCCTCCTTATGCAAAGGGGGCGAGACAGGATAGGAGCAAAACGATGAAGCRGATGGYTTTCAGAAAKTTTGCAATTGCAACTTCGGCTATCGCCYTTGCAACACTGTTCACYGTTGACTGGTCTGAGCAGCGSGGGATTTCGCTGTCAGTTGAGAGTGCCCAAGCGAGGCGGCTCTATGTCAGCCCGTATCCCTATAGTCACTACATACCCGATCAGWCCGGTCTGCCTTGGTACGCAGTGCGGGCCTACTATACTGGCGGCCCCTGGTGTGGGGTCGGCGGCAGGACCGGGTACGGCACGGCTGTTGGGGTCTTTGGGCGTGCTTCCTACACCTGCTACGACGGTTGGGATAGCTATGCGAAGCTCAACGGCATTGGTTGCACGCCCGGCACCTTGATCAAGGGCGGTGACGGAATCATGTACGTCTGCCAGTAAGCACGCGGACCACACGGAGAGGCGGCGCAATCGTCGCCTCTTTCAATTCGAAAACGCTGTCCGTTCTTGCCGTCACGGGCTCGCGCACGATCGAAGAAAACTCGTCGATAGCGTCAAAGTCTCTGCCTCATCCGAGCTCGCAAGCCCTCTCGTCTACCTTTGATCTAGCGCAATAGCCACCCGGCGGTGAGGCAGCATCCTTTCAGCATGGGGCAAGCCAGTAATGGAGCAAGTTCATGAAACAGATGCATCTAACAAAACTTGCAATTGCGGGCTCAACTGTCGCATGCGCGGCACTGTTCTCGTTTAGCTGGTCTGAACAACGCGGTGTCTCTTTGTCAGTCGAGAGTGCCCAAGCACGGGTCGGTCGGCCACTGACCCCRATGAGCGTTGCAGGTGTTGCTCGYCGGCAAGACCGGCGGGCTGCGTACCGGTATGGAGCCGGGGYSGTCGGCGCTGGCGTCGCCGGCGCGGCCGCCGTGGGCACGGCKGCTGCTGTGGCGGCTACATCTCCCAACTGGGGATGGGGCGGCGGCCCTKACTACACAGGCGAAGCTCGGGCAGCCAACGCCTACTATGGGGCGTCCACAGCCAGCTCCAGCAATGGCTGGTACATAACGCCGACCGGCATGGCCTGCACATCGGGGACTGTGGTCACAGGCGCCAACGGTTTGCCGTTCCGCTGCCCGTAAAACACAGGCGAAGGCCGGTGAAGCGGGCATCGACTTCGGCGCGTCAGCATGCCAGCGACGTTATGGTTCCCTGATCTGCTGCAGAGTAGCGGAATTGATCGCGAGCCCGGCACACCGATCAAGCGCAACGATGGAATCACGTATATCGGCCAGCGAGGAAACGACTAGGAGGCGGTCCAAACGGCTGCCTCCTGATCGAACTCTTTCTGGTTCTGCATGCGGATTGATGTTGCCTTTCAACGGGCAGCAACGGAGGGTGACGGTGATCAGGTTATTGGCTGTCCATCGCGACATCGGCGCAGGCGATGCCACGCGCGCCGATTCAACCAGACGGCGTCGTCATCACGCGTTGAAGTTCGCAGACGYGGCCTGCTCCTGAAGCCGAGAAGTCCCCTCGAAACGAAGATGTGTGCGACAGAGACGCTGCATGGCCGAGAAGTGGTGTTGAATGCTACCGCGGGTCGCGAGGTTGGTTTATGCACCAAGGCTAGTGGCCGCAGGCAAATCCTCTATCGACGCGCTCCGACGCGATTAACGCCGCCATTGGCATT
>NZ_JBFULT010000580.1:0-4672 GCF_054049755.1 Bradyrhizobium sp. P5_C11_2 | reverse complement strand
GATGTGCTGCATTCGCGCGGCACGATGAGCCTTTATCACTATCGGCCGATGTCGGACGAGATCTACCGTGTGCCGGTGCTGATCGTGATGGCGACCACCAACCGCGGCTACATCCTCGACCTCGTGCCCGGGCAGAGCTTCATCGAGTTCCTGCTCAAGCGCGGCTACGACGTCTATATGCTCGACTGGAGCGCGCCGAGGCCGGAGGAGAAGAGCCTGCGCATGGAGGACTATGTCCTCGACTTCATCCCGGATTGCGTGCGGCGCGTGCAGAAGGATTCCGGCGAGCAGGACGTCTCCGTCATCGGCTATTGCTTCGGCGGCGTGCTGTCGCTGCTCTACGGCTCGATCTTCCAGGACGGGCCGATGAAGAATTTGATCTGCTTCACCACGCCGATCGATTTCCGCGAGATGAAGCTGTTCTCCAATTTCTCCGACCGCCGCTATTTCGACGTCGACCGCCTCGTCGACAGCGTCGGCAACGTGCCGCCGGAGATGATCCTGTCGTCGTTCGAGATGCTGCGGCCGGCCTCGCGCACTGTGAGCCAGATCCAGCTCTGGGAGAACATCTGGAACGACGAGTTCGTCAAATCCTACCGGATGTTCGACCGCTGGGCGACCGACACGCTGCCGCTGGCGGGCGAGTATTTCCGCACCATCACAAAGGACCTGATGTGGGACAACAAGCTGTTCAACGACACGATGTCGGTCGGCGGCCGTGCGGCGAAGCTCGAGAACATCAAGGTGCCGTTCCTGCATGCGGTCGCCGAGCACGATCACATCGTGCCCTATGACGCCGCAAAGCATCTGATCGCCAAGATCGGCTCCGAAGACAAGGAAGAGGTGATGCTGAAGGGCGGTCACGTCTCCCTCGTTGCCGGTGCCAACGCGGTGAAGCGGCTGTGGCCGAAACTGGATTCCTGGCTGGGAAAGAGATCGACATGAGTGAACAGCGTTCCTATCCGCGTCACGTCAAGACCGAGGCCGGTGACATCGAGATCCGCCTGATGTCGCCCGCGGACGAAGCCGCGGTGCTCGCCTTCGGCAAGGGCCTGCCGACGCACGATCTCCTTTTCCTGCCACGCAACATCAGCGAGCCAAAAGTGCTCTCGGCCTGGGTCAAGGAGATCGAGCGCGGCGCCATCATGAGCCTGCTCGCGGTCAGGGACGGCAAGGTCGTCGGCTGCGGCACGCTGGTGCGCGATCCCCATTCCTGGTCGCCTCATGTCGGCGAGATCCGCATGGTGGTCGCGCTCGATGTGCGCGGGAAGGGCGTGGGACGGGTGCTGTCGCAGGAGACCTTTGCGGTTGCGCTCGGCGCCGGCCTCGAAAAGCTCTCGGTCCAGATGACGGTCGATCAGCAGGCGGCGATCGCCCTGTTCGAAAGCCTCGGCTTCAAGGCCGAGGCGCTGCTGCGGGACCATGTCCGGGACGTCGATGGCAAGACCCACGACATCGTCGTGCTCGGCCACAACATCGCGCAGGTCCAGGCCCAGATGGAGGCCTATGGGCTGCCAGGCGCCGTCCAGCACTAAAGGGCGCCGTCCAGCACTAGGGACGGGCGGAGAGCTGTCGGGACCTGGAATGGCTACCGAGGCATCATAATGCCCTGTATTCAGGCTGTTCACGATTTCGTGATATCGCAGCGCACCAATGATATTGCACCGCACAATTAACTATGCCATATAAGCCGTGCCCCGGGCCAAAGCGGACGGGGTGAGCCCATAGCTCAACCCAATGAGGATGGAGAGAACCCCATGACCACCGAAACCAATTCGGCCTTCGACGGCATCAAGGACGCCTTCAAGAACATCCAGAACCTGGAAGTTCCCGAGGCTGCCCGTGAGTTCGTCAAGAAGTCTGCCAATACCGCCAAGGATCGCGCTGCCGAAGTTTTCGCAGGCTCCGAGCGGGTGACCGCCGCCATAGAGAACGCGGTGACGGGATCCGTGACCGAAGCCGGCAAGATCAGCCGCAATATTCAGCAGGCGATCTACCAGGACGCCGAGGCGTTCTTCGCCGGTATCGACAAGCTCGCGTCGGCCAAGTCGATCAACGAAGCCGTCCAGATCCAGTCGGACATGCTCCGTGCACGTGGCGAAGTGTTCGTCTCGCGCGCCAAGGCGACCACCGACTATCTCGGCAAGCTCGCCGCCGACAGCGCGAAGTCCGCTCAGGACAACTTCGCCAAGGTCTACAACAAGACCGCCTGATTGCGCGTCGCGTTGACAAACTGAATTTTGAGGCCCGCTTCGGCGGGCCTTGTTTTTTGCGCCGCCGTCATCATCGATCGTCATTCCGGAGCGCCCCCCGGAATCTCGAGATTCCGGGTCCGGTCCTGCGGACCGTCCCGGAATGACGTAACCTCGGTGAATCATGACTCCACCCGCCGCCTTCTCCTTCGACTCCCCCGGCGACAGCGAACGCGCGGCCGAGCTGCGCCGCGTCAAGGCGCTGGCAACACTGGTGCTGGCCTCGACGCTGGCGCTGTTCGTGGTCGCGAAATGGCTCTTGCCCGTGCATCCCGTGTTCGGCTTCATCGCGGCCTTCGCGGAAGCCGCGACCATCGGAGGCATTGCGGACTGGTATGCGGTGGTGGCGCTGTTCAAGCGGCCGCTCGGCCTGCCGATCCCGCACACCGCGATCATCCAGAGCAACCAGGCCCGCATCGCCGACAAGCTCGGCGAATTCATCCAGGTGCATTTTCTCGAGACCGGTCCGGTCGAAGCCAAGCTGAACGAGATCGATTTCGGCTCCTTCGTCGCGGACTGGCTGCGCGACCGCAAGCGCAGCGACGATCTCGCGCGCTTCGCGCTGCGCCTGCTGCCGGAGGCCTTCTCCGCGACGGAGACCTCCGGCCTGATGACCTTCATCATCCGCCGCATGTCCTCGCAGCTCCAGGCGATCGACCTCGCGCCGCTCGCCGCCGGCACCCTGCGCGGCTTCGTTGCCGAAGGGCGGCACCAGATCCTGTTCGACGATCTCCTGCGCGTGATGCACGACACGCTGAATCAACAAGAGACGATGGCGATGATCCGCGAGAAGGTGCGCGCGGAGTTGCCGACCCTGCTCAGGCTCTACCGCGCCGACAAGTTTCTGGTGAACAAGATCGTGGCGTCCGCTACCGCTTTCTTCAACGAGGTGCGCGGCGACCCCAAGCATCCATTCCGCGGCGAGTTCGACCGCATGGTGCTGAGCTTCGTCGACCGGCTCGGCACCGACCGGGCCTATATCGACCGCATCGACGGCTTGAAGCGCGATCTGCTGGCGCGGCCGGAGCTCGCCGATCTCGCCCGTACCGTGTGGGCCAACACGCGCTCCTTCATCGAACGCAGCGCGAGCGGCGAGACGCAGGTGTTGCAGCACCATCTCGCCGGCATGTTCGTCGCCGCGGGCGAGGCGCTTGCGGGCGACGCCGAGCTGCGCGGCGAGATCAACAAGGGTCTGGTGGCCGTGCTGCGCAGTTTCGTCGCCGACCAGAAGAGCGGCGTCTCGACCTTCATCTCCGACCAGGTCAAGTCGTGGAATATGACGCAGCTGATTTCGCTGATCGAAATCAACATCGGTCGCGATCTTCAATACATCCGTTTCAACGGCTCGCTGATCGGCGGACTCGCGGGCCTCGTCCTCTACTCCGTAGAATCCCTGCTTAGATTGCTGTGACTTTTGCGTCACGCCCGTGGGCATTAGCGCGCGGGCCTATTGTCGCCCGGCGCTCCACCAGCTTGAATGTCGAGAACCGACCGCCTAGCTGATTCATGTTGCGCTGCGGAACGTTCAAGAAGTCGGCGTATTGGAATTCATGCCCATTTGCCGGCGTCGCGGCCGGCATCTTCCCCGAGGAAACATTGATGACCGCTACCGCCCAGACGCTGAGTCCGCCGTCCCGCACCCTGATGTTTCTGGAGGGACGCGCCATCCACGAGCTCGGCGCATTCCTCGGCGCGCTGCCGCTGCTGAGCCTCGCGCCGCGCGGCGACGGGCATCCGGTGCTGGTCCTGCCCGGCCTCGTGGCGTCCGACGTGTCCACGCGTCCGCTGCGCTCATTCCTGAAGAGCAAGGGCTACGCGGTCAGCGGCTGGCGCCAGGGCCGCAACTACGGCCTGCGTCCGGGCGTGCAGCATGCGATGGTCGATCTGGTCCATGAGCTCAACGACACCCATGGCCGCAAGATCAGCCTGGTCGGCTGGAGCCTTGGTGGCCTCTATGCGCGTCAGCTCGCCAAGATGATGCCGGAGCGCGTGCGCCAGGTGATCACGCTTGGCAGCCCGTTTGCGGGCGACCCCCATTCGACCAATGCCTGGCGCGTCTACGAATGGGCAAGCGGGCGGAAGTCCAACGAGGTCGATCCGCAGTTCGGCGGCGAGCTCGCCGTGCCACCACCGGTGCCCACCACCGCCATCTTCAGCCGCACCGACGGCGTTTGCGCCTGGCAGGGCTGCATGGAAAAGGCGGGCGCCGAGACCGAGAGCATCGAGGTCGAGAGCAGTCATTGCGGCATGGGTCATCATCCCGCCGCGGTCTATGCGGTGGCCGATCGCCTCGCGCAGCAGGAAGGCCAGTGGCGGCCTTTTGATCGTAGAGGCTGGCGTAGCCTGGCGTATCCCGACCCGAATCGGTAAGTGGGCTTCTTCACCTCGCCCCGCTTGCGGGGAGAGGTCGGATCGCATCG
>NZ_JBFULT010000579.1:0-4673 GCF_054049755.1 Bradyrhizobium sp. P5_C11_2 | reverse complement strand
GAACCAGGTCGATACGCTGGATAGCGATTCGGCTTATTACAGCACCCAAATCGGCAACGTCACCAGCGCCGACCAGCTCCTGAACAACGACCGTCTTCGTAACTATGTCTATGCGGCATTCGGGATGGATGAAAGCAAGTGGCCGCGCGACACGATCAGCCAGGTGCTGCGCAGCGATCCATCCGACCCGAACAGCTACGTCAACACCACCTTCACGTCTCAATTGAGCGGCCTCAACGCCCAGCTCACTCAAGCCAAATCGGACGTCACGGCCACCAATCAGAAAATCGCGGACTACACGGCCCAGCTATCACAGCCAGGCGCCGACGTGTCCCAGTTGAACGTGCAGATCCTGGTCGAAAAGTATCATTTGGAAAACTTCACCAAGAGCGTCTCCAGCCTCAGCGACCAGATCGGGACGATTGGCAAGTTCGTCGACCTCGCCAGCGCGTTCGAGTTTGCGCCCGACGGGTCGCTCCCGCCAGGCGTGCCCGCCCAGACGGCGGCAAACGTCACGCTCACGAAGCAGAACTTTGACCACAGCAAGTCCGACGTCTACGCAGACGCAAGCCCACTGAGCGAAGCACTGGCCATCACGCTCTTCAGAGCGGCCGTCGGCAATGTCAAATCGGTCGATACGTTCGTGTCGACATCGGCCGTGTATGATTTTGCGCTGGGCGCCGTCGGCCTCGACCCGGCAACAACCTCGCAAGCCACGATCAAGGCTGTCCTCGAAAGCGACCTCAACGACCCCAAGAGCTTCGTCTATACCCTCAAGGACGATCGGTACGTCAAGCTCGCACGCGACTTCAACTTCGACGCAAAAGGCAATCTGACGACTCCCTTGGTGGCCCAGGACTCGGCTGACGTCCTCGATATTGCGAAGAGCTACGTCATTGCAGCGCTGAGGGACGCAAGCCCCCAGCAGCAGAAGGCAGTTCGCGAGCAAGCCCAGAAGGACGCGACGTCTTATCAGGAAGCCGTCGCAGACATCGGAAGCGTTTCCGACCTGCTCGCAAACCGGAAGGTGATCGATTTCATTCTCGTCGCCAAGGGCCTGGATCCCAAGAAGGTCAGCACCGAATTCCTCACGAAGATCTTCAGCTCCGACCTGAGCAATCCCAAGAGCTTCGCGAACACGCAGAGCGATCCTCGCTTTGCCGAAATCGCGGGGACGTTCAACTTCAACAGCAAGGGCGACGTCGCGCGCCTCCCGATGCTGGGTCCTCAGAAGGGCGATCATTTTCGGGACACGCAGGCGAGCTATCTCCAGCAAAGCCTGGAGCAACAGCAGGGAGATACGAATCCCGGCGTGCGCCTGGCGCTCTATTTCCAGCGCAAGGCGGGCGACATCACGTCGGCATACGACATCCTGGCCGACCGGGCGCTTTCGGAGGTGTTCAGGACCACCTTCGATCTGCCCGACTCGATGGCGGCGATGCCGATCGATCAGCAGGCCAAGTTCGTGGACCGATTCATGAAGATCAAGGATCTGTCCGATCCCGCGAAGGTCGAAAAGCTGCTGAACCGTTTCTCCGCCATGTATGACATCAGAAACAGCGAGAGCACCGGTCAGGGTCAATCTCCCTTGCTCAACCTCTTTCAAGGATCGAGCTCGGGGATAAGCGACTCGACGTACCTGGCCATTGCCAAGCTGCAGTCTCGCTGATGACCGCGCGCCGAGACTAGCCCAGCACCTCGAGCACCAGCTCCATGGTCATCAGCACGGGATTATCGCCACGGATCAGCCGACCCTCCGCAATGCCGCCGGTGTAGTCGATCAGGGCAATGTCGAGCGCAGCTTCCAGCGCGCCCGAAGGGCTAGGCGCGATCGTGCCGGCTGTTATCGCCAGCTCGGTGGCAAACGGCTCGGTCACACCGCCATGGGTGAAGCGCGCACCGATGGTCGAGCCGACACCACCATGGAGCTTCGCGCGGGCAATGCCGTGCGTGCGGCAAAATCCTTCGAGGCATCCGGCAAAATCCTGGTTCGGCCGCAGCCGCAGCGCAAAGGCGCGGCTTGTGGTGCGCGCACCGGTGCTCGCAGCAGGCACCGGCCCGAACAGCTTGAAGTTGGTCTCGGGATCTGGCTCGGCCGCGAACGTCGCTCCATCAATCCCAAAGGCTTGGACCTCGAACGGTTCGGCGACGACCGTCTCGTCCGGCAGCATGTGGCCGCCGCTTGCCTTGCCGTCCGCCTCGGTCCAGAGCCCATGGCAATGAAAGAATGGCGCGCCGTCGCGCAAGCCCAGCGTCATGCTGCCGAGCTTCGTGCGCGTCACGCCCTTCGGCCGATACGTCTCGCTGTAGAACGCGGCGTTCTCGCTGGTCTTCGACAGCGCCGGCATCACATAGGCGAACGGCCCGAGCACGCCGCTGCCAAAGTTCAGCACACCGCCGGCAAATCCCTCCGCCGCAAAGCCGCGGCGCGCGGCCTCCAGCAGCGGCAGGCCCGCTTCAAGCGTGAACGCGAAGGCGCGTCCCCTCGCCTCCACCCACTGGATGCGTTCGGCGGCGGGCGGGCCCGGCTGTTTGATGCTTCGCATGTTACGACGTCAGCCCGCCTTCGTCTTGTCGAGCTCGAGCAGCCCGCGCGCCTCAAGCTCGTCGCGCACCATGCGCTTGGGGATCTTGCCATAGCCTGATTTCGGCAGCGCCTCCCAGAAGAAGAACCGTTTTGGCATCTTGTAGCGCGGCACCTTCGGGAGGAGGAACGCCGCCATCTCCGCCTCGCTCGCGGGCTGTGCGCCTTCACGCGCGACGCAGACGGCGACACCGACCTCGCCCCAGGTCGGATCCGGCACGCCGAGGACCGCAACCTCGCCGACGGCGGGATGCGTCAAAATCTTCTCCTCGATCTCGCGCGGATAGATGTTGGAGCCGCCGGAGATGTACATGTCCGACGCACGTCCCGTGATGTAGAGGAATCCCTCCTCGTCCATATGGCCGAGATCGCCGGTGCGGAACCAGCCGTTGCGGAACGCCTTGGCATTGGCTTCCGGATTGTCATAGTAGCCGGCGAGCACGGCCGGGCCGATCACGCAGATCTCGCCGCTCTGGTTGGCCCCGAGCTCGCGGCCCTCGTCGTCCTGGATCGAAACCTGCATGCCGGTGCGCTCGAAGCCACAGGTGCCGATCCTGGCATGGGGCCCATCCTCGGGATCGTGCAGCGCCGCCGGCAGCACCGTGATGTTGCCGGTGACCTCGCCCAGGCCGAAATATTGCACGATGACCTTGCCGAGCTTCTTCAGCGCAGCCTTCTGATCCTCGCGATACATCGGCGCGCCGGCATAGATCACGTGACGCAGCGCGGAATGATCGTATTTGTCGGCGGCGGGATGCTCGACCATCATCTTCAGGATGGTTGGCACAGTGAAGAGATTGGCGACGCGATGCGCCTCGATCAGGCGGAACGCCTCGTCGATGTCGAATTTCTCGGTCGGCAACAGCACGGTGCAGACGCCACGCGCGGTCTGCACCAGTTGATGCACGCCGGCGCCATGCGACAGCGGCGCCACCACCAGCGAGGCATCGTCTTCGGTGACACCCGGGGTCAGATCGGCGAGATGATTGGTGACGACAAAGCCCATCTGTCCATGGGTCAGCACCGCGGCCTTGGAGCGGCCCGTGGTCCCCGAGGTGAAGAAGAACCAGCAGGGATCGTCATGCTCGACCGCGACGTTCTCGACCGCTGCGCCCGCCTGCGACGCGATGGCTTCCGCAACCGAGGTCTCGCCAAACACGCCCTTGCCGTCGATGCTCCAGGTGAAGTCCAGCGCACCGCCGCTCACAGCCGCCGCGTGCTCGGGAAAATCGACGTGGCACAGAAACGCCTTCGCGCCGGAGGCCTGCGCCAGATAGGTGACCTCATCGGGCATCAGGCGGAAATTGGTGGGGACCCAGACCGCGCCGAGCCGGAACGCGGCGAACATCGAGAAGAACATCTCGTCGCCGTTCTTGGAATGGACGAGGATGCGGTCGCCCTTCGTGATGCCGCGCGCGGCGAGTGCTGCGGCCAGCGCCGAGACCTGCGCATCGATCTCGCGCCAGGTCCAGGATTTGTCGCCCCAGACGAAGCCTGGACGCAATCCATGCCGCCGCGCGTTCTGGGTCAGCATGTGAGCGAGATTCATGACGCGGCGGGACATGCGCAGGGGCTGCATGGGGCTTCCTCTTCGACGGCGGACGGCGCGCAAGCGCGCCGCTGTTTGCGACCCATTTATCGCCATCGCAAGCACGCCTGCAAGGCCGCCAGCCGCACACCTGCCTTACGGCTGCTTGAACGCGAACGGCGTCGCCGTGATCGCCTTCTCCTTGAAGCAGGCCTGCGCGCCGAAGCCGCCGCAAAAGCTCCCGTGCAGATCGAAGCGGACGGTGCGCGGCGCGCCACGCTTCATCGGCTTGACCTTGATCTCGTAATTGCGGACATAACCGTCGAAGACCGGCCGCACATTACCGTCGGGCTGCGTCACCAGGATGTTCATGACACAGCCTCCGGTTCCGCAATAGGTGGTGTCGCGCTCGCCGCATTTGGTATCGCGGAAATCGACGATGTAGTCGTCACGGCCGTCGCCGGTCAGATCGACCTTGCGCACCGTGTCCAGTGCAAAAGTCACCGCGCCGCCGCCCTGGCTCTCGCATTCCTCGTTGGCGTAGCGCAGCGCTGTCTGCAC
>NZ_JBFULT010000578.1:0-4695 GCF_054049755.1 Bradyrhizobium sp. P5_C11_2 | reverse complement strand
GGCCGCGCTCGACGTCGTCAATCAGAAGGTCGCCCGTGCCTATTCGCCGATCGTGATCGCCGGCGCCGTGCGTGCGGCCGATTTCGTCGTGCTGAGCCTCGTCGGCATCGCCATTTATGTCGGCTACGTCATGCCGCTCACCGATTTCCGCTGGGACTATATCGGGTCCATCTTCGCCGTAGCCGCTGCCGCCGTGATTTGCTTCCAGGCCGCGGATATCTATCAGGTCCAGCTCTTCCGCGAGCAGCTCCGGCAGATGACGCGGATGATCTCGTCCTGGTCGTTCGTCTTCCTGCTGTTCATCGGAGCCTCCTTCTTCGCCAAGCTCGGTGGCGAGGTGTCGCGGCTGTGGCTCGCCGCCTTCTACGTCCTCGGGCTTGCCGCGCTGATCGGCGAGCGTCTGGTGCTGCGCCTGCTGGTGCGCAACTGGGCGCGCCAGGGCCGGCTCGACCGCCGCACCATCATCGTCGGCTCCGACCGCAATGGCGAGCAACTGGTCGAGGCGCTGCAGGCGCAGGAGGATTCCGACATCCACGTGCTCGGCGTRTTCGACGACCGCAACGACAGCCGTGCGCTCGACACCTGCGCCGGCGCGCGCAAGCTCGGCAAGGTCGATGACATCGTCGAGTTCGCCCGCCGCACCCGCGTCGATCTCGTGCTGTTCGCGCTGCCGATCTCGGCCGAGACGCGCATTCTGGAAATGCTGAAGAAGCTCTGGGTGCTGCCGGTCGACATCCGCCTGTCCGCGCACACCAACAAGCTGCGCTTCCGTCCCCGCTCCTATTCCTATCTCGGCGAGGTGCCGACGCTCGACATGTTCGAGGCGCCGATCACCGACTGGGACCTGGTGATGAAGTGGCTGTTCGACCGCATCGTCGGCGGCCTTGCGCTGCTCGCGGCCTTGCCGGTGATGGCATTGGTGGCGGTGGCGGTGAAGCTCGACAGCCCCGGCCCGGCGCTGTTCCGCCAGAAGCGGTTCGGCTTCAACAACGAGCGGATCGACGTCTACAAGTTCCGCTCGATGTATCATCACCAGGCCGACCCGACGGCCTCGAAGGTCGTGACCAAGAACGATCCGCGCGTCACCCGCGTCGGCCGCTTCATCCGCAAGACCAGCCTCGACGAGCTGCCGCAGCTCTTCAACGTCGTGTTCTCCGGCAATCTCTCCCTGGTCGGCCCGCGTCCGCATGCGGTGCAGGGCAAGCTCCAGAGCCGCCTGTTCGACGAAGCCGTCGACGGCTATTTCGCCCGCCACCGCGTCAAGCCCGGCATCACCGGCTGGGCCCAGGTCAACGGCTGGCGCGGTGAGATCGACAACGAAGAGAAGATCCAGAAGCGCGTCGAGTTCGACCTCTACTACATCGAGAACTGGGCGGTGCTGTTCGACCTCTACATTCTCCTGAAGACGCCGATCTCGCTGCTGACCAAGAACGAGAACGCGTACTGAATTGAGTTTCTCCGTCATGCCCCGCGAAGGCGGGGCATCCAGTACGCCGCGGCGCCAGCCGTCTTCTGCAACGCGCCGCGGAATACTGGATCGCCCKGTCAAGCCGAGCGATGACAGCGTGTTTGTGGCCTACCAGTAGCGTGAGCGTGTGATGGCGTATGCGGCGACAGCCGGGGGAATGAATGYAGCGGTTCGCGCTGCGCCCGGCGTGCTGGCGCTGCAGCGCGCGCTGGTGTGGCTGGTCGGCGCCTCCGGCGCGGTCGTCTTCATCGAGCCGAGCCCCTACGAGATCGTGACGCTGCTTGCGACCGTCACCTTCTTTGCCACCGGCCTGCGCCTGCGGCTTGCGCTGATGCCGCTGCTGTTGATGCTGATCCTGCTCAATGTCGGCTACACCATCAGCGCGATCCCGCTGCTCGACCAGTCCGAGGTCGCGAGCTGGATCGCGACCTCCTGGTACATGGCCGTGACCGTCATGTTCTTCGCCATGGTCACCTCCGAGGACACGGCGGCGCGGCTCGACATGCTCCGCCGCGGCCTCGTGGTCGGCGCGATGATCGCGTCGCTGTCGGCGATCGCCGGGTATTTCAACCTCGTTCCCGGCGGCCGCGACCTGCTGACGCTGTACGAGCGCGCGCGCGGCACCTTCAAGGATCCGAACGTGCTCGGCGCCTTCCTGATCCTGCCGGCACTGTTTTGCCTCCAGAGCGTGGTCTCCGACCGGCTGGCCAAGGCCTTCCGCAACGTCATCGCCTTCGGCATCATGGCGCTTGCGATCCTGCTTGCCTTCTCCCGCGCCGCCTGGGGCGGCCTGGTCCTGACCTCCGCCTTCATGCTGGCGCTGATGGTGCTGACGAGCCGCACCAACGCCCAGCGCTCGCGCATCGTCGTCATGGCCATCGTCGCCGCGGTGCTGGGCCTGGCGCTGATCGCGGTGCTGCTGTCGTTCGATTCCACCGCCGAGATGTTCAAGCAGCGCGCCAGCTTCGACCAGAGCTATGACGAAGGCCGCTTCGGCCGCTTCGGCCGGCACATCCTCGGCGCGGAGATGGCGCTCGACCTGCCGTTCGGCATCGGCCCGCTGCAATTCCACCGCTTCTTCCCCGAGGACACCCACAACTCCTATCTCAACGCCTTCATGTCCGGCGGCTGGCTCTCCGGCGTGTGCTATCCCGCGCTGGTCTTCACCACCGTGATCATGGGCTTTCGGCACATCTTCGTCCGCGTGCCCTGGCAGCGCGCCTATCTCGCGGTCTTCTCCGCCTTCGTCGGCACCGTCGGCGAGAGTCTTGTGATCGACACCGACCACTGGCGGCACTTCTGGATGATGCTGGGCGCAATGTGGGGCATGATCGCGGCCGCACAGGCCTACAAGATCAAGGCCGGCGAGGACGCTTCCTGATCTTGAAATTGGCCCGCTTTTCCGGCGGCGTGTCGATGACCGCCTTCAACGCTTCCGTGGCCGCGAGCACGCCCTTGTAGCCCTCGGTCGCGAAGCGCAGCAGCAGGCGCAGCTCCTGGTCGGAATAGGCGCCAAACACCTTCAACATCGCCTGCTGCATCGGCACGTAGAGCTGGCCGATCTTCATCGCCGTCTCCGGCACGACGGAAATGAAGACCTTGCGGCGGTCTTTCTCGTCGCGCTCGCGGCGTACCAGCCCGGCCTTCTCGAGTCGGTCCACTACGCCGGTGATGGCGCCCGTCGTCAGCCCCGTGACCTCGGCGAGCCGGCCGGCGGTGACGCGGCCCTCCAGATAGAGGATGTCCATGCATTCGAGGTCGGAATTGGCAATTCCGGCAACGTTCGCAACGGTCTGGCCATAGAGCACGCCCTGCGCGGACGACCGACGCATCGCCTCCTCGAGCTCCTGCAACAGCGCGTCGCGCGCCTTCGTCCTTGACAAGGCCGACCTCATATCTTAGTCGATATATATCTTAGCAGCTAAGAGATTTAGCAGCCGTAATTCCTCCTAGCACCACGGAAACGTCGGGAGCAAGACAATGTCCAACCGTCCCCGCAAGGCCCTGATCATCGGCGCCGGCATCGCCGGGCCCGTCGCCGCGATCCTGCTCCGCCGCGCCGGCATCGAGTCGGCGATCTACGAAGCCTGGCCGTACTCCAAGGGCATCGGTGGCGGCCTCCAGATCGCGCCGAACGGCATGCACGTCATGGACGAGATCGGACTTGCCGGCGATCTGATCAGCCGCGGCTCCGTCGCGGACTCCTTCGACTTCTACTCGCAGGAAGGCCGCAGGCTCGGCTCGATCAACCGCGACATGGCGCGGCGCTTCGGCCAGCCCGCGGTCAATGTGTGCCGCGCCGCGCTGAACGAGATGTTGATCGACAAGGCCTGGTGCGCCTGCGTCTCGCTCTATTTCGAGAAGCGGCTGATCAAGATCGAGGATCGCGGCGACCAGCCGATCATCGCCTATTTCGCCGACGGCACCACCGCCGAGGGCGACTTCCTGATCGGCGCGGACGGCGTGCATTCGGTGACACGACGCCAGGTCGTGCCGGACGGGCCGCGGCCGTTCGACACCGGCCTGATCGGCTTCGGCGGCTTCGTGCCGCACGCCGTCCTCGACGGCAGGTCGATCGGCCGCCACGTCGAGACGACATTCGGACAGAGCGGCTTCTTCGGCTACGGTTATTGCAGTCCCGATCCGAACGACGGCGTGATGTGGTGGAGCACACAGCCCGCGCGCGGCATGGATGCCGCGATGTTCCGGGCGCTCGATGAGGCGACACTGAAGCAGCATCTGCGCGACTTTCACCGCGGCTGGCATGATCCGATCCCGGCGATCATCGAGGCAGCCAGGAACATCGTGGTCACCGACACGCTCGATGTCGCGACGCTGCCGACCTGGTCGCGCAAGCGTTCGCTGTTGATCGGCGATGCCGCGCACGCGACCAGCCCCCATGCCGGCCAGGGCGCCTCGCTGGCGCTGGAGGATGCGATGCGGCTGGCCCGGCTGATGCAGGACGGCCAGGAGCTCGGCGCCACCTTCCAGGCTTTCGAAGCCGAGCGCCGCCCGCGCACCGAGAAGATCGTGGCGATGGCGCGCCGCAACGGCAACAGCAAGCGCGAATTCAGCGCCACCGGCGCATGGGTCCGCAATCAGATGCTGAAATGGCTATTGCCGCTCGGCGCCAAGGGCATGGATTTCATGTACGCGTACGATGCGAGGGCGGTGTAGCGATGAACTGCCGTAGGGTGGGCAAAGGCGCAAAGCGCCGTGCCCACCAT
>NZ_JBFULT010000577.1:0-4717 GCF_054049755.1 Bradyrhizobium sp. P5_C11_2 | reverse complement strand
TCCCAACACCGTGCATGAGGCCGGCGTCTCCGTGCGCGGCCGGGTCGAGGGCAGCGAGGAGGCGATCCCGGACGAGGACCTCGAGGACCACATCGTGCAATGGCCCGCGCAGCTGCCGAAGCGGGCGCGCCTGAAGCGACGTCCGAAAGACTGACCCGTCGTTCCTCGTCAGGTCACGTCTTCGCGATGACCCCGGGGTGGGATGCTCCCATGCGCCGCGGTGCCTGCCTGAGAAGAACTTTGCTGTCTACATTGTCTCGATAGAACGAATCCTTCGCGGCATTGCGCCGCTCCACGACGTCCGATCGAGATGAACAAGTTCGAACGGCAGGGCGAACCTGCCGACAGCCAGACATTGCCCGACGACATCGCCGAAGAGCTCTCCCGCCTTCCGACCGAGGTCATCAGCGTCAGCGACGCGCCCTCCCTGGCGCCGCCGGCGCCGCTGTCGCAGGACGAGGTCCGGACCATCGTGATCAGCCTGATGCTGACGATGTTCCTGGCGGCGCTCGACCAGACCATCGTCGCTACCGCGCTGCCGACCATCGGGCGCCAGTTCCAGGATGTCTCGAACCTGTCCTGGGTGATCACGGCCTATCTGCTCGCCTCGACCGCGGTTGCACCGGTGTTCGGGACGCTGAGCGACATCTATGGCCGCAAGGCCATGCTGGTCGTGTCGTTGAGCCTGTTCATCGCGGGCTCGGTGCTGTGCGCGATCGCGCCGAGCATGCCGATGCTGATCCTGGCGCGCGGGCTCCAGGGGCTCGGCGGCGGCGGCATCATGCCGGTGGTGCAGACCGTGATCTCCGACGTCGTGAGCCCGCGCGAGCGTGGCCAGTATCAAGCCTATTTCTCCAGCGTCTGGATGGTCGGCGGCATCCTCGGCCCCGTGATCGGCGGCGTGTTCGCCGAGCATCTGCACTGGTCGATGATCTTCTGGATCAATTTGCCGCTCGCGGCCGCGGCACTCGCGCTGCTGCTGCCGAAGATGAAGAAGATCCCGGTGTTCCACCGCAAGCGCAAGGTCGACTGGGTCGGCGGCGTGCTGCTGATGGCCTCCGCCGTGGTCTTCATGCTGGTGCTGACCTGGGGCGGCACGCGTTATCCGTGGCTGTCGCCGACCGTTCTTGCAATGGTGGGCGGCGCCGTCGCGCTCGCGGTCACCTTCGTCTGGCATGCGCGCCGGGCGGACGAGCCGTTCCTGCCGCTGCCGCTGCTCAGCGGCAAGGTCGCGCCGTTCGCGTTGACGGCGGGCGGCTGCGGCCTCGGCGCGATCACCGGCCTCACCGTGCAGCTCCCGCTCTATTACGAGTCGGTCTACCATCTCAGCGCCAGCGAGGCGGGGCTTGCGCTGATTCCGCTTGCCGCGGTCTCGACCTGCGGCGCGGCGATTGCCGGCCGCACCATGGCGCGCGCCAAGCACTACAAGCGCGTCGCCATCGTCGGCACCTCCTGGGCGGCGCTGTGCGCGCTGGGCCTCACCGTCACCACGCTGCCGCTGTGGGGCCTCTTGACGCTGATGGCCGCGTTCGCGCTCGGGCTCGGCACCACCTTCCCGGTCTGCGTGGTCTCGCTGCAGAATTCGGTGGCCCGTCCGCAGGTCGGCACCATCACCGGCGCGATGAACTTCTTCCGCTCGCTGATGTCCTCGTTCACGGTCGCGGCGTTCGCCGCCATCCTGCTGATCGCGCTCGGCACGGACATTCCGCTCGCCGGCGAGCATCACGCCGCAGGCGGCATCCCTGCGATCCCCGCCGAGGACATGCGGCACGCCTTCCGCTACGTCTTCGCTGCCGCCACCGCGTTGATGACCACCGCCGCGCTCTGCCTGATCGCGATGGAGGAGCGGCCGCTCGCCGGTCCCTCCACCGCGCAACCCGTCGAGATGGCGGAGTAGGATCTCATCCCCCGCGGTCGGCGTAGGGATCGTCGCCGGCATTGCCTTCGGCTCCCTTCCGCGCCGCCGCCGCAAGATGGGTCTTGAGCCGCGCCAGCGCATCGGCGGACCAGTCGCGGACATCGGTGACCGCAACCCAGGCATCGACGTAGTGTTCGGGCGCGAAGACATGGCCAAAGCCCATCGGCGTATCGGTCGCGACCGCCATGTCGAGGGCGAGCTGCAGCATCGTGACGATCGGATACCATCGCAGCTCCGGTGACACGTCCGGTCCGCGCGGCGCATTCATCCAGGCCGGGGCCCGAAAGGCGTCGCGGTAGGCGAAGAACGTGATCGCGTCGCTGGCATATTGCAGATAGACCACGCGCATCGGGCCCCAGGGCGTATCCGGCGGCACCGTCGGCCCGTTCTGGTTCATGAAGCGGACGAAGCGGTTGTCGCGGAATTCCGGCAGCCAGGCCGGCGAGCCCTGATTGCGGTTCGCGGTGACCGAGTTCCAGATGCGGCTCTCGAATGGCGGCCCGCTCCACAGCGCGCCGGCAATCGGATCGCCGATCGTCTCGAACAGCTCCGCGGATTTTTCCGAGTTCATCGCGCCGAGGCTGAGCCCGTGCAAATACAGCTTCGGCCGCTTGTCCTTCGGCAATGTCGTCCAGTAGCCGTAGATCTCGGAGAACAGCGCACGCGCGGCTTCCGCGCCATATTCGGGCTGAAACAGCAGCGACAGCGGGCTGTTGAGATAGGAATACTGCACCGCGACGCTGGCGACGTCGCCATGGTGGAGATATTCGACCGTATCCATCGCGGACGGATCGATCCAGCCGGTGCCGGTCGGCGTGATGACGACGAGCGTCGCGCGTTCAAATCCATGCTGGCGCTTGAGCTCGTCGAGCGCAAGCCTGGCGCGGGCCTGCGCCGTGTCGCCGCCGCCGAGACCCACATAGACGCGCACCGGGTCCTGCGCGGGCCTTCCCGTGACGGCGCCGATCTCCGCTGCGGTCGGACCTGAGGCAATGAATCTGCGCCCCATACGCCCGAGCTGGTTCCACTTCACCAGCGACGCCGGGCTTCCCGTTCTCTCGGGCGCGGTCGGCTGCGGCCGCTCGGGCTCGAGCAAGGCATCGATTTCGCGGAAGGACGAATCGAGCGCGTTGAACGCGGTGCGGATCAGGACATTGCTGGCGATCGACCAGAACAGCAGGCCTGCAACGAGCACGCCGATGACGTTCGCGATCTTTCGCGGAATGACCCGCCCTTTGCGCGCGGCCAGGAAGCGGGCGACAAGCACGAACAGCCGCCCCAGCACCAGCAGCACGACGAACGTGATCAGGGCGATGACGCAGACCTTGAGCGGATGCGCGGTCTCGACCGGCGCCATCTTCATCACGGTGCGGATCGAGTTCTGCCATTCGGCAGCCCGCCGCAGGAAGACGATGACGACGAGCAGGCAACCGGCCGTGACCAGCGCATTGGCGCTCGATCTCACGCGCGCCGAAGGCTCGGGCAATTCGAGGTAGTGCCATAGCCAGCGCCAGAGGATGCCGGCGAGGTAGCCGATCGCAAAGCAGCCGCCGGCGAGGACGCCTTGCGTGAGATAGCTGCGCGGGATCAGCGTCGGCGTCAGCGCGGCCGCGAAGAACAGCGCGCCCAGCATGAGGCCGACGCCCGACAGCGATAGCAGTTGCCTTCGAATGAGCCGCGCCAGATTCATGAAGGCACCCTCCGAGCGATGCTATCCTCTGTTGCTATCTGAAAAACTGCTCTTGCGCGGCAATCGGATGGTGAACTCGGTGAATTCGCCGGGGCGCGTATCGACGTCGATCGTGCCGCCGTGCTGCTTCACGACGATGTCGTGGCTGATGGAGAGTCCGAGGCCGGTGCCTTCACCGGCGGGCTTGGTCGTGAAGAAGGGATTGAACATCTTCTCCTTCACGTCGGGCGCAATGCCGGCGCCGTTGTCGCGGATGCGGATCTCGACTTCAGTGCCGCGGTCGCGCGTCGTGGCGCTCAGCGTGGGCGCGACGCATCCGCTTTTGCTGCGCTTTTCCAGCGCGTAGAAGCCGTTCGAGATCAGGTTCAGCAGCACCCGCGTGATCTCCTGCGGAAACAATTCCGCCGTGCCGGCCTGCGGATCGAGCGCGCGCTCGAGCGTGACGTCGAACTGCGGCCTCTCGGCCCGCGCGCCGTGATAGGCGAGGTCGAGGCTCTCCTCGACCAGGGCGTTGATGTCGGTGAGCCGGTGTTCGCCGGCGCCCTCGCGCGAATGCAGCAGCATGTTCTTGACGATCGAGTCGGCGCGCCGTCCGTGCTGCACGACCTTTTGCAGGTTATCCTTCAACAGACCAGTGAGCTCATCGACCTCGTCGCGGGTATTTTTCGCCAGGGCGGCCGTCTTCAGGGCGTCATTGAGCTCGTCGATCAGCTCGCCCGACAGCGCCGCGAAATTATTGACGAAATTGAGCGGGTTCTTGATTTCGTGCGCGATCCCTGCGGTGAGCTGGCCGAGCGAGGCGAGYTTCTCGGTCTGCACCAGGCGATCCTGCGCGGCGCGCAGGTCGTCGAGCGATTTTGCAAGCTCCCGGGTGCGGGCCTGCACTTGCTCGAACAGCCGCACATTGCCGATCGCGATCACGGCCTGGTCGGCAAAGGTCTGCAGCAGAGCGACCTGCTTGTCGGTGAACGGATGCACCTCGTTGCGGCGGAGCAGGATCGCGCCGATGCTCTCGTTCTCCTGCAACAGAGGCACGCTCAGAATGCTGCGGTGGCCCATGCGCAGCGCGTGCGCGCGGCCTTCCGGGAACTCATCGCTCTCACTGAGAT
>NZ_JBFULT010000576.1:0-4728 GCF_054049755.1 Bradyrhizobium sp. P5_C11_2 | reverse complement strand
GTCTCGCCCAGCGCGAACATCTCGTAGGCGCGGGCGTAACCGATGCGCGCCGGCATCAGCAGGCTGGAAGCGGCTTCCGGGACCAGCGCGAGGCTGACGAAGGGCGTCGACAATTGCGCATTGTCGGCGAGCACGACGAGGTCGCAATGCAGCAGCATCGTGGTGCCGACGCCGACGGCGCGGCCCTGGACCGCCGCAACCAGCGGCCGGGTGCAGCGCGCCAGGGACTGGATGAAACGCACGACGTTGCGGTTGCCCTCGGATTTGCCGGAGGCGACGGCTGCGAACTCACCGACGTCGTTGCCGGCGGTGAACATGTCACCCTCGCCGCGGATCAGGATCACGCGGACGGCCGCATCGGATTCCGCGGATTCGATGCTATCCGCGAGCTTGCCGTACATCGCATCCGTCAGCGCGTTCTTCTTGTCGGGGCGCGCCAGCGTGAGGGTGAGAATTCCAGCGTTGTTCTCGATCCGGACATGCTCGGTCATGGGTCTCTCCTGTTATTCCTCTGGATCTCTTGGAAACTTGTCCTTTGGAAACTTGTCCTGAATGCTCGTCAGCCAGCGCGCGACGATGTCGATTTCCGCGCTGGTAAATCCCTCCGTCAGCGCCGCATTGACTTCGGCGGCCCCCGCTTTCGCCTGCGCCAGCGCGGTGCGGCCCTTCGGCGTCAGCCAGATGCGCCAGGCGCGCCCATCTTCGCGGTCGGCCCGCCGCTCGACCAGCTTTGCCGCCGCCGTGCGATCGACCAGGCCGGAAATGCCGGCCGGGCCGAGATCGAGCGCAATGCCCGCCTCGCCCATCAGGACGCCGTCCTGCTTGCCCAGGATGAACAGCAGCCCGGCCTGCGCCGGCGTCACATCGTTGTCCGGCCGGGTCGCCATCCAGCGCTGCAATCGCCGCTGCGCGACGTTCAACAGGTAGATCAGCCGGTGATGTCGCGCCGCGGCCACATTATTTCGCATGCGAAATAGATAGACGAGGCGGAGCGGATTGTCAAAGGGGCTGCCGGGCCGACGCGCCGCGACAGCCGTCCAGGAACAGGACCGCGCAGCGCCGCACGCGCCGCTCGATCTGCTTGCGCGACGGCAAGGGCATGCCGCCATAGATCGCCGCGCGCTGCGGCGCCGATGCGACCATGCCGATCAGCATGCCGGCAACTTCCTCCGCATCGTCGATGACGATGCGCTTGCGCTTGACCTGGACGCGCAGCCAGCCCGCGAGCGTCCTGACGGTTCGGGAAATGCCGTTGTTGTAGAAGTTGGCGGCGAGCTCGGGGAACGCGGCGGATTCCTGCAGCACCATGCGCTGCAACGCCACGACCTCCGGATCGAGCGCGAGATCGGCGCAGGCCAGCAGCGCGGCGCGCAAGCCCGTCTCGATGTCGACGTCGTCGCTTCCTTGCAGATCGACCGCGGAGAGCAGCCGCTCGAGCCGGTCGGCGCACATCGCCTCGAACAGCGCGGCCTTGCCCGGAAACAGGCGATAGAGCGTCTTGGTCGAGATGCCGGCGCGGCGTGCCAGCTCTTCGGTACTGGTCGCGGCGTAGCCGTCGACGGCGAAGGCGTGCCGCGCGGCGTCGAAGACGATCTGTTTCGTCTCCTCGTCGCTGCGCAGTTGCGGCCGTCCGCGGGGGCGGCATTCGGTGGAAGATTTTTCCGGAGCCATGTTTTTACATGATGACTGTCATTCTATTGACAGTCTTGAAGCTAGTCCTATTTTGGAAATCGTCAAGTTTCCTAATTGAGGGGAGCGGCCATGACCGTCCACACCACCCCGTCCAGGATCGAAGCCGCCGTCGTTCCGGCCAAAGCGCCGGAGGTCAGCCTGCCGGCGACGCCGCCAGTCGCCCGGCGCCAAAAACTGAACGTCCGCAAGCTGTTGCTGGCGGGGGTGGCCGCAGTCGCGTTGGCGGGCGCAAGCTGGTACGGCTACGACTATTGGACCGTCGGCCGCTTCCTCGTCTCCACCGACGACGCCTATGTGAAGGCCGACAACACCACCATCGCACCGAAGGTGAGCGGCTATCTCGACCGCGTCCTGGTGGGCGATAACGAGCCTGTGAAGGCCGGCCAGGTGCTGGCCCGGATCGACGACCGCGACTTCCGCGTCGCACTCGACCAGGCCAAGGCCGATGTCGCCGCCGCGAATGCGACGGTGACGAGCAAGGAGGCGCAGCTCGAGGTTCAGGACGCCGTGATCGCGGCTGCCAAATCGACCATCGATGTCGACAATGCCGCGAAGATGTTCGCCCAGCAGGAGAACAAGCGTTACACCGACCTGGCGGCAACCGGCTATGGCAGCGTGCAGAACGCACAGCAAGCACAGGCGCGCAACGCCGGCGCGGACGCCGCGATCGCGCGCGACAATGCCAACCTCATCTCCGCACAGAAGCAGGTCGATCTCCTGAAGGCCGAGATCGTGCAAGCCAAGGCCGCTGCAGCGCGCGCGGCGGCGATCCAGCATCAGGCCGAGCTCAACCTCGGCTACACCACCGTGGTCTCGCCGATCGACGGCGTGGTCGGCAACCGCTCCTTGCGCGTCGGCCAGTTCGTGCAGGCGGGCACGCAGCTGATGTCGATCGTGCCGGCCGAGGGCGCCTATGTGGTCGCCAATTTCAAGGAGACGCAGCTTACCCACGTGCAGGCGGGCCAGGCCGTCGACATCGAGGTCGACATGTTCCCGGGGCAGGTGGTGCATGGCCACGTCGATTCCATCGCGCCGGCCAGCGGCCAGGAATTCGCGCTGCTGCCGCCGGACAACGCCACCGGCAATTTCACCAAGGTGGTGCAGCGCATCCCCGTCAAGATCGCGCTCGACTCCGGACACGGTCCCGCGATCGCGCTCCGCCCGGGCATGTCGGTGATCCCGACGATTGCAACACGTTCGACTGCGCCGGCCGCAAATGCGGCCGCCGCACCCAAGGCGAAGCTCGTTTCCGGAGGGTCCTGCCATGTCAAACAGCCTCTCAATTTCGACGCCCGCAACACTGGCCGCGACGCCTGACCGCGCCATAGCCGATCCCAATCGCGCCAGTGCCGCGACCTGGATTGCCGTGCTCGCCGCCATGATCGGCTCGTTCATGGCGATCCTGAACATCCAGATCACCAACGCCTCGCTGCTCAACATCGAGGGCGGCATCGGCACCGGCGCCGACAACGGCTCCTGGATCTCGACCTCGTACCTGATCGGCGAGATCATCGTGATTCCGCTGACCGACTATTTGAGCCGCGTGTTCTCGTTCCGCCGCTACATGCTGGCGAGCGCGGCGCTGTTCGCCGCCTTCTCGGTCGCCTGCGCCTTCACCCATGATCTGCCCTCGATGATCGCGATGCGCGGCCTGCAGGGCTTTGCCGGCGGTGTGCTGATCCCGATGGCCTTCACGCTGGTCCTGACCAAGCTGCCGAAGCCGCAGCAGCCGATCGGCCTTGCGATCTTCGCGCTATCCGTCACCTTTGCCCCCGCGATCGGCCCGACCATCGGCGGCTATCTCACGGAAAACTACGGCTGGCGCACCATCTTCTTCGTCAACGTGATCCCGACGGCAATCATGGTGACCGCGCTCTATCTGACGCTGGAGCGGCAGAAGATGCAGCTCGGGCTGTTGAAGGAGGGCGACTGGGCCGGGATATTCACCATGGCGATCGGGCTGTCGGCGCTGCAGGCCGTGCTCGAGGAAGGCAACAAGGACGACTGGTTCTCCTCGCCCTTCATCGTCAAGCTCGCGGTGATCGCGGCCGTCAGCCTCACGCTGTTCGTCGCGATCGAGCTCCGAATCGAGAAGCCGTTGATCCGGTTGCGGCTGCTCACCCAGCGCAATTTCGGCTTCGGCACCATCGCGATGACGATGGTCGGCTTCGCGCTGTTCGGCTCGGTCTACATCCTGCCGGCCTATCTCGGCCAGGCCCAGGGCTACAACGCCGAGCAGATCGGCAACGTGCTGGCCTGGACCGGACTGCCGCAACTCGTGCTGATTCCGCTGATCCCGAAGCTGATGCAACGCTTCGACACGCGCTACATCGCGATCACCGGGCTTCTGATCTTCGCCTATAGCTGCTTCATGAACACGGCGATGTCGCCGGACTATGCCGGCGACCAGCTCTGGATTCCGAACATCGTGCGCGCGGTGGGACAGGCCATGGTGCTGACGCCGCTGACCTCGGTGCTGACCGGCGGCATCGCACCGCAGGACGCCGCCGCGGCCTCCGGCATCAGCAACATGTTCCGCAACCTCGGCGGCGCGATCGGCACCGCGACGCTCGCAACCATCATCACCAAGCGCGAGCAGTTCCACTCCAACATCATCGGCCATTCCGTCACGCTCGGCCGCGAGGAGGTCCGCAGCCGCATCGCGCAGATGACGGACTACTTCATCGCACATGGCGTGCCCGACCCCCACGCCGCGCGCGGGCAGGCGATCATCGCACTTGGCAAGACCGTCAAGCGCCAGGCGCTGGTGATGGGCTATTCCGACACTTTTGCGGTGATCGGCGCGGTGCTGGTGCTCGCCGCAATCGCGGTGCTGCTGACGCGGAAGGTGAAGGCGGCCGGCGGCCCGGCGCATTGAACACTTCTTCTCCCTCTCCCCGCTCTTCGCGGGGAGAGGGTTGGGGTGAGGGGGAGCCTCCGCGGGGACGGTGACAGTTGAGTTCGCGGAGACTCCCCTCACCCGGAATTCAAGCGCTGCTTGAATTCCGACCTCTCCCCGCACTGTCTCTTATACAC
>NZ_JBFULT010000575.1:0-4743 GCF_054049755.1 Bradyrhizobium sp. P5_C11_2 | reverse complement strand
GTTGAGGATTTTCCTGTTCTGCTCGAGGATCGTCTTGCGGCGCGTCTCCTGGACGCCGATCACCGCCGCGTTGTCGCCGACATCCCAGAACGCCTGCGGCTTGAGATGCGCGAGCTTGCCGCTGACATAGACCGGATAGAACCAGCCGAGCGTTCCGTCGCGCAGGCGCTGCAGCGTCGTCAGGTCGTAAAGAAAGAAGCCCGCCGCCAGCAGCGTCGCGTTGATGTCCTGGAAGTCGTCAATGTCGGCCTCGCACACCACCACACTGCAATTTTCCAGCACATGGCGCGCGCCCTTCAGCGCCGCCTGCTCCGCCCCCTGCACGTCGAGCTTGAGCAGGAACGGCGGCTTGAGCGACAGCTCCTGGACCAGCGCGTCGAGCGTCCGCGCCSGGACCTTGACCTTGCTCTTGATCAAATCGTTGACCCGCGACCAGTAGAGGTCGCCTGCCGGGCGCACCGATGACCAGTAAGGATGCACGGATTCGGTGATCTCGATCTCGCCTTCGTGGTCGGTGATGGCGCAGATGCGATAGTGCCCGCCAAGCGCCTCCTTGATCGCCTTGAGCGAGTCCTCGTAGATCCGATTGGCGTCGATGTTGAGCGGCACCGCATCGCCGAGGCACGACAGATGGTTGAGCACGAAGTGCCCGTCGGCGCACCCGAGGTCGACCACGGTGCCGTAACGCAGGCCTTTCGCGAACAAATTTTGCAGCGTTGCGCTGAAATCGGTTGCCTGCATGAAATCAATCCAAACAATCCAGAATTGATCAGTAACACGCGGTCGGCGGCGCGATCAACTCGACGTAGTGCCGGCGCGGCGCACGCGTTTGGGGCGCGGAAGCGGGAAACCCGCCGACGGTGCGGTCATGGATGCGGCCCGCGAAACAGATCCCCGCCGATGACCTCGATCACCAACCTCGCCCCGCCCGGCGACAGATGGATCGTATCGGTCGCGACCACCTCACCGTCCGGCGTGCGGACCAGGCACTGTTGCCGCGGATCGCAAAGCACCTTGCGCAATGACACATAGTCGACGCCTGCGGATTTGCTGAAATCCGCCATCAGCTCGTCCTCGGCAGGGCCCGAAACGCCGGAGCCGAGCCGGTCCGGCAGGTCATGGGAGAAGCGATAGTGGTTGATGACCGCGTGCGGCAGCGTGCGCTTCCACACCGGAGGCGGCCCGATGATGACCACGCGCGCCACCCCGGCGCCGCGCAGGGCGGCGATGGTGCTGCCGAGCTTGTTCAGGTCGTTGTCGAAACCCCACATCGCGTGCAGCACGACGACGTCCGGACGAGATTCCCTGATGAGGGCAACAGCCCTGGCGTTGCTTTCGACGCAGGACGCGTTCGGTCCCGCACCGAGGATCGGCGCACAGCCAGGCGCATTGAAACGCCCGACGCGGAACGAAGCGCGTTGTGCCGCCTCCACCACGGCCGGATAGAGAGCCGCGCCGTTTGAATCGCCCCACAACAGCAGCAGCGGCTTGTCGCCCCGCTCGACGCAGCTCGTATCAAAGCCGCTACCCGGCGCCTCCAGGAAGCAGTGATCCTTGAATGCAGGATTGTCATCGGTGCTGACGGCCGCGATCGCCTGCAACGCCTGCGGAAATCGCGAGACGAAGCCGGCGGAGAGGATCGTGGCGATACCGATCGCACCCACCGAAGCCAGCGTGATCGACAAGGCCGGCACGACGTTGCGTCGATGGCGGATCGGCTGTTCGATGAAGCGGTAGGTCAGGATCGAAAGCACGGTCGCGGCGAGGACCGCGGCCCAGATCTCGATGAAATTCGGCACCCCATGCCGCACGATTCCGAGATAGGCGAGCAGCGGCCAGTGCCAGAGATAGAGCGGGTAGCTGATGAGACCGAGCAGCACGGCGGGCCTGCTCGACAACAGCACGCGGTTGACCGCGGCATTCGGCGACGTGATGACGAGCGCGGCGCCGACAATTGGGAGCAGCACCAATGCTCCCGGAAAGGACATCGAGCGATCGAACAGCAGGGCGGACGCTGCAATGGCGCCAAGGCCGATCGCGCCGAGCAGGTTGCTGCTGCCTTTGCGGACGAGGTTGGCCTCGGCCACGAGGCCGCCGATCAGCAACTCCCAGGCCCGCGGCAAGGGCGCGTAGAAGCCCCAATCCGGGTTCGTCGCCGCCAGCGCCACGCCGGCGGCCAGCGACAGCGCGATTGCGCCGAGGATGTACTGCCGCCGCCACCGCGAGCGCGCCAGCAGGCCGAGCGCCAGCGGCCAGAAGATGTAGAACTGCTCCTCGACGCCGAGCGACCAGAGGTGGAGAAGCGGATTCTCGGCAGCGAGCGGCGCAAAATAGCCGGCCTGCCCGAGCTGGAACAGGTTCGAGGCGAAGAGAACGCTGGCCGCGATGTTCTCTCCGAGCAGACGGAACTGTGGGGGCAGCAGGATTGCCCATCCCAGCGCATAGGTCGCCAGCAGCACGGCGATCAGCGCCGGAAAGATCCGCCTGATCCGCCGCGCGTAGAATGTCGCGAGCGGAACGCCGCCGGGCGCCAGTAATATCCGCGTGATCAGAAAGCCCGAGATGRCAAAGAAGACGTCGACGCCGACGAAGCCGCCGGGCAGCATCCAGGGGTGCGCGTGATAGCCGACCACCAGCAGGATCGAAACGGCACGGAGCCCGTCAATATCTGGCCGGTAATTCTCGGACGGCATCATCGAGGTTGCACTAGCGGCATTCGCGTCGAGACACAATCCGACACGGATTGGCAATTGATGGACACGAATGTGTCGCCGGCGAGGTCGGCAAAAACCGCCGCGGCGCATCTGCCATGGGTCGCCGCGCTCACGATGACGCGATACCGACCCACGCGTTTACCGCAAATTTACCCCTGCTCCTGAATGCCGGTATCATTTGCTTAGAGGTTGTCCGCTACCGTGGAAACACGGGAAGCAATCCACAACACGATTGGTGCTGATGTCCGTCGCAGAGTTCCTCAGGCAGCGTGCGGTGGAAGTCACCGTGAGCGGCAGCTATTCGCTGCACCGCTGGTACGATTGCGAGGGCAAGCTGCGAACCTTCGCCTGCCGTACCAAGCGCGTCTCGCCGTTCCGCATGATCGTGGACGTGCCGGTCGTCGGCAAGGTCGGCGAGCGCGTGACCTCCTACTTCCAGGATTTCGGCGAGTTCGAGTGCACCATCAGCGCCACGCTGAAGACGGGCTTCCTCATGGAACTCGACATGACGCGGGCGCGGCGCGCCTGGATGTCGGAAAAGCTGACCTGGCTCGAGAAGAAGCAGAAGGACGCCAGCGTCGAGGAACTGCGGCGCGACGCGCGGTTCGTGCCGCAGGTCTCGCATACCTTCCTGACGCTCGCCGACGGCGGCACCCATCCCTGCTTCATCATCGACGTCTCCACCGCGGGCGTCGCGGTGTCCTGCGAATACGATCCCCAGATCGGAACGCCGCTCGCGGTCGGGGCCTGCGTCGGGCGCGTCATCCGGAAATTCGCCGACGGCTTTGCGGTCAAATTCGCCGAAAAACAGCAGCGGGACGACCTCGCCCGCCTGGTCGTTCGCTCGGCCGTGCTGCAGCCGGCCTGAAGCTCCAGACGCCGCCTCCGCACCTTCGCCCTATCTCGGCCCCATTGCGGAATCAGCATATGGGGGTCCGTGCCCCGTGCCGGCCTTCATTTGCAGACTTGCGACCGGAGGACCGAATGGCAGTCGAGAAGATTACCTGGGAAAGGGTCGGCCGGGTCACCGAGCCCGGACGCTACATGTACACCTTCGGCTGGCTCACCATCACCGCGGGCGATCTCGATATCTGGAAGCAATACCCGCAGGCGGCGTTCACATTGCTCGCCCAACACGCCGAGCCGGACGCGTTCGCCGGCGAGGAATTCCATCTCGGGGCGTTCGACATCGCCCCCGATGCGCCGCCGCGGTTCACGACCCACTGAGGGCGGTCGATGCCGGCTCCAATCGCCTTGCCGCGACCGCCGATTCGAGCCGCCACAACCGGCGCTTCGCGTGAGGAACGGTTGCACGGAGCRCAGATCCACACCGGAACGCATGGCACGGGCGTTGCTTTATCAACGCCGTGATGCACATCGCCCCGGTCGACCAAGCCTTCCTCCTGCTGCTGATCGCGGCCTGCTTGGGCGCGTGCCTCGTGCGCGCCTTCTGGGAGCTGGAGCAGATGCGAACCCGCCGCATCGATTCATCGCTTCGCCGGCGGACAACGAAGCGTGACTAGGTCGATCGCCCCGGCTGCGCGTTGTCCGGGTTGAGGCCATGGCGCCTCCAGCCGCGCGGCGGGGACAAATGCATCGTGAATCGAAGAAACCCGCGCATTCCCTTGATCTCGCTGACCAATCGCGGCCTGATATCAGGCGCGCAACCGTTTCCATTGATGACGAACAAGTTCCGTCATGCGATTGATTATCCTCGCATTCTACAGCATTGGTGACGACGCGATGAACGGAAGCTGTCGCGCTTGTTAAGCGACGGGACAGCAAGCGCATGACACATGGTCGCATCGGTAGAAGTAGATAAGCCGGTCAAGGGAACCTATTTTCGACGCCGATGTACCTGATTGAAGCGTTACCCAYCGTCATCGGAACTGCCGCCATCGCGCCGGCGCTCCTGATGTTGTGGCTTGTCATAGCGGCAGAGGAACGCCCGGGGCCGCCGGCCCAGGTCTGGACCGCGTTCCTGCTCGGCGCGGCCAGCATCTCGCTGCTGGGCCTCGCCCGCGCCCCC
>NZ_JBFULT010000574.1:0-4771 GCF_054049755.1 Bradyrhizobium sp. P5_C11_2 | reverse complement strand
GCCTATGGCGGCGCGACGCTGCTGCCGGCCTCCGAGACCACCAAGAAGGACGAGTTCGAGCCGGCCGAGAAATCCAGCGACGACCTCAACGTCGACGCCGTCTTCGCCAAGCTGAAGACGCTGGGCGGCAAGAAGCAGGACCAGGAGGAGGAGTAAGGCTCCGCTCTCTGTTCGCCTGTTGAATGCGATCTGAACGCGGCGGGGTGACCTGCCGCGTTTTTGTTGTGCCTCTCCGCTGTTGAGAGGCAGCGCGCTCGCGCCACACCCTCAGTGTCGTCCCGGCGAAGGCCGGGACCCATAACCACAGGGAGTAGTTTGGCGAAGCCTCGCAGTTCGGTACTTCTACCGTCCGCGACCGATGGATTCCGCGGTATGGGTCCCGGCCTTCGCCGGGACGACACGAGAGAAACAGCGCGCGCCTACGGCCGTTCCGGATGGTTCAGCATGTACTCGCCGAGATCGCGCTGGCGGCGGTCGGAGCGGGTGATCGCTGCGTTGCGCTGGACGTCGCGGTCCTTGCGGCAGGCCACGTATTCCGGCGAGCCCTGCGCATAGCCACGGCTCTGGCAGACCGCATCGTCGTCGTCACCGCCCATCGCCACCGGCGTCTGGTAGCGCGCCGAGCAGGCGGAGACAGCGATGGCGAGCAATGCGGCGGCGAGCAGGCGCGGCACGGTGGCGAGTTGCATCAAGGGTCCTTTGTTGGCCGCACTGTTTAGCCCGGAATGAGGAAAATGTAAGTCTAAGCGCCGTCATTCCGGGGCGGTCCGCAGGACCGAACCCGGAATCTCGAGATTCTCAGGTGCGCAATCGCGCACCGTAGCTCGATGCTTCGCATCGCCCCGGAATGACGACGGAAACCTCACACCCTCCCCTTCAGCGCCTCCCCGATCTCGTCCAGCACCTTGGGGTCCTCGATGGTCGCCGGCATGGTCCAGGACTCGCCGTCGGCGATCTTCTTGATGGTGCCGCGCAAGATCTTTCCGGAGCGCGTCTTGGGCAGGCGGCCGACGGTGATCGCGAGCTTGAAGGCGGCGACGGGGCCGAGCCTGTCGCGCACCAATGCGACGATCTCCTTCTCGATCTCGGCGGGTGCGCGCTTCACGCCGGCCTTGAGCACCAGGAAGCCGCAGGGCACCTCGCCCTTGATGGCATCCTTGACGCCGAGCACGGCGCATTCGGCGACATCCGGATGCGAGGCCAGGATCTCCTCCATGCCGCCGGTCGACAGCCGGTGGCCGGCGACGTTGATGATGTCGTCGGTGCGGCCCATGACGAAGACGTAGCCGTCCTCGTCCTTGTAGCCGGCGTCGGAGGTCTTGTAGTAGCCGGGGAATTCGGTGAGGTAGGCCTCCTTGAAGCGCGCATCCTGATTCCACAGCGTCGGCAGGCAGCCCGGCGGCATCGGCAGCTTGATGACGATCGAGCCCATCGTGTTGGGACCGACGGGCTTTGCCGCTTCGTCGACCACGTCGACCTGGTAGCCCGGCATCGGCACCGTCGGCGAGCCGTGCTTCACCGGCAGCATGCCCAAGCCCACCGGATTGCCGGCGATGCACCAGCCGGTCTCGGTCTGCCACCAATGGTCGATCACAGGCACCTTCAACTGCTGCTCCGCCCATTCCACCGTCGGCGGATCGGCGCGCTCGCCGGCGAGGAACAGCGTGCGGAATGTCGAGAGGTCGTATTGCCGGATGAACTTGCCGTCCGGATCCTCCTTCCGGATCGCCCGGAACGCGGTCGGCGCGGTGAACAGCGCCACCGCCTTGTGCTCGGCGATGACCCGCCAGAACGCGCCGGCGTCGGGCGTGCCGACCGGCTTGCCCTCATACATGATCGACGTCGCGCCATGCAGCAGCGGCCCGTAGACGATGTAGCTGTGGCCGACCACCCAGCCGATGTCGGAGCCGCACCACCAGACCTCGCCGGGCTTGACGCCGTAAAGGTTGAACATCGACCATTTCACCGCGACGAGATGGCCGCCATTGTCGCGCACGACGCCCTTCGGGATGCCCGTCGTGCCCGACGTATAGAGGATGTAGAGCGGATCGGTCGCGGCCACCGGCACGCAAGCGGCCTTCTTGCCGTCGTTCATCGCCTTGCGGCGCAGGCTGGCCCAGTCGTAATCGCGGCCGGGCGTCAGGTCACAGGTGAGCTGCGGACGTTGCAGCACGATGCAGGCCTTCGGCTTGCTGCCGGCAAGCCTGATCGCCTCGTCGAGCAGCGGCTTGTACTGCACGATGCGGCCGGGCTCGACGCCGCAACTCGCCGACAGGATCAGCTTCGGCTGCGCATCGTCGATGCGGGTGGCGAGCTCCTTGGCGGCAAAGCCGCCGAACACCACGGAGTGCACCGCGCCGATGCGCGCGCAGGCGAGCATCGCGACCACGGCCTCCGGCACCATCGGCATATAGAGGATGACGCGATCGCCCTTGGCGACGCCGAAATCCTGCATGATGGCGGCGAGCGCCTGCACCTCGCCCAGCAGTTCGCCATAGGTGAATTTGGTGACCGAGCCCGTCAGCGGCGAATCATGGATCAGCGCGACCTGGTCGGCGCGGCCGCGTTCGACGTGGCGGTCGAGCGCGTTGTAGCAGGTGTTGACGACGCCGCCGCTGAACCAGCGGCCGTAGACGCCCTGCGAGGGATCGAAGATCTTTTTCGGCGGCTCGATCCAGTCGATCTCCTTGGCCGCCTCGGCCCAAAAGCTTGCAGGATCGGCCAGCGAGCGCGCATGGACCTCGTGATAACGACTCGTTCCCCGGACATTCATGCAAGCGCTCCCGTTCCCTTTATTTGTCCGGCTTTGACCTGACGACAGGACAGAAGTCCCGCCATGACCAGGATCAAGGGCCAGCCTTGTTTGCGGGGTATTTTCCCGGGAACGGGCTGCGGTTCAAGCTGAAAAGGGTGGTGCCTTTCGGCGGAGGACGCTGCTGCCGCGCGGGCGGTGCGCTCCCTCGCCCCGCCTGCGGGGAGAGGGTTGGGGTGAGGGGGAGTCTCCGCGGGGACGGTGAGAGTTCGACCCGCGGGGACTCCCCCTCACCTGGAATCCGCGCTTCGCGCGCATTCCGGCCCCTCCCCGCAAGCGGGGAGAGGCGAAGAAACCAGCCTAGCTCTCCATCGCATTCAACCGCTGCAACCGCTCCTGCATGACCTTCCTCAGATCGTAGCCGGGACGGCCGAAGCTCGCGTTGCGGAGGCTGAGAAAATCGCGCTGGGTGCGGCGGAGCTCGCCGGCCGAGCGGGCGCGGGCGGATTTCAGCACGCGTTCATAGGTCTCGGCGATCTGGCGGTCGAGCACCCCTAACTGCGGGTCGGCGCAGATCACCTTCTCGACCTCGCGCTTCGCGGTCGCGCAATCGAACGACGGGCCGTTGCCGGTGCCCGCATTCAGCGGGCGCGGCGGCTCGGCGCCGAATTTCGCGATCTCCGCGATCATGGTGCGGCGGCCGGCGGAGGCGTTGTCATTGCCGGGATCGAGCCGCAGCGCGGTCTCATAGTCGGCCAGCGCCTTCTTGCGCTCGCCCATCTTCTTGTAGAGCACGGCGCGGTTGTTGTAGGTCTGCGCGAAATTCGGATCGAGCTTCAGCGCGGCCTCGTAGTCGCTGAGCGCCGCACCGAGCTCGCCCTTGAGCTGGTAGGAATCGCCGCGGTTGGTGAAAAAATTCGGCCGTGGCGCCAGTCGCAGCGCCTGGTCGTAGTCGGCGATCGCCTTGTCGTACTCGCCCATCGCGGCCAGYGACAGGCCGCGATTGTCGTAATATTCCGGCACCTTGGGATCGAGCCTGATCGCCTCGCCATCGTCGGCGACCGACTTGTCGAGCTGGCCGAGCTTCTTGTAGGCGGCGCCGCGATTGGTGTAGCTGCGCGGCCGGTTGGGGTCGAGCCGCAGCGCCTCGCTGAGATCGCGGACCGCCTTCTCGTTGTCGCCGCCGAGATAATAGGTCGCGCCGCGATCGGACCAGGCCTGGGCATAGTCCGGCTTCAACTTGATCGCCTGGTCGTAATCGGCCAGCGCGCGGTCGAGCCGGCGCTGATTGGTGTAGACGACGCCGCGCAGCTCATAGGCTTCGGCATCCTGCGGATCGAGCTCGATCGCCTTGCTGAGGTCGGCCGCGGCGCGGCCGAGATCGCCGCCGGCCTCGCGCAGCAGGTCGCCGCGCAGGCGCCAGGCACGTGCATTCTTGCCGTCGAGCGCGATGGCGCGGTCTATATCCCGGAGGGCTTGCGTGAGGCCGCCGGATGTCCGCGCATTGGCGTCGGCGCGCACCAGCAGCGCCGCGGCGCGGTCGGAATTCGGATTGGTGGCTTGATCGATGATGGCGCTGCACGCCGGGATCAGCTCGGCGGGCTCGGCCTTGCTGCCCATCACGCAATCGACGCCAGCCGAGGCCGGCGCGGCAAGGACAAGACTTATCGCCGCGCTGAGCAGCAAAGCGCGAAGCGAGGTTTTGGCAAACGGGAAGGTTTGCGCGGAAGGACGCGTACCGCACATGGCATAAGGCTCCGTGACGTCAGGTTTTCACCATTGTCGCGGGGAGCGAGGATCGGGTTCAAATCGGGCCTAGCGGGGGGCGCACCGGCGCCTGCTCTCCCTCGCCCCGCCTGCGGGGAGAGGGTGGGGTGAGGGGGAGTCTCCGCGGGGACGGCAGCAGTCGGACTCGCGGAGACTCCCGCTCACCCGGAATTTGCTCTCGCAAATTCCGGCCTCTCCCCGCATCCGCCTTCGCTAAAGCTTCGGCGGACAAGCGCGGGGAGAGGCGAAGAC
>NZ_JBFULT010000573.1:0-4778 GCF_054049755.1 Bradyrhizobium sp. P5_C11_2 | reverse complement strand
TTGCCGGCCCATGCAATCACGGCCGTGATGAACGCGGCTGCTGCCGCCTTTGCCAGCAACCACGGTAGCGGCTCCGACGGCAATAGGACGAGGGCCGCGATGAATGCCGCGCCGACGATTGCCGACAGCGCGAGTCCGGGACTTGGATAGGCGCCGAAACGGACGGTGGGGCCGCTGGCGAAGCCAATCACCAGCCCTGTGGCAAGTCCTGCGCTCAAAAGGGTCGTCGTCGTGCCGAGGCCGGCCGCTGCGCCGATGAGGATGAACGTCGCGATGAGCGCGAGCTGGCAGGCCGCAACGACAATGAGCCGCATTGCCGCCTTTTCCAGGTGAGGGATAAGCGCCAGTGTCGACTGCAAATGCGTATGCAGGAAATAGAAAATCGCGACACTCGGCGTCACCGCGATAAAGCTCGGCGCCAGCGCGGCTGGAACGAAGAGCCTGGCAGCGTCAGGTATGAACGCGATCAACCCGCCGAGCATGAGTGCCGTCGTACAGATCGCGAGGTCGAACAGGTCCGTCGCCGCCTCCTGTGCGACCGCTCTTGTATCGTTGTCGAACCGCGCGACGACATCGGGATAGCTGATGGTGTGGATGGCGGAAAGCAGCACCGAGAACGGCCGCTGCAGGAGATCGAGTGCCATCGAGAATCCGGCGCTGGAGCTGGAGGCGACGCCGAAACGGCCGATGATCAGGAAGCGGATCAGAATCGGGGCCGAGAGATGGACTACGGACGCACCCGAGGCGAGCATTCCGTAACGGGCGAATCCCGACAGGTCCGAACGCCGGGTCCGCCGGGGAGACCAATTCAGCAGCTTGCGGTCGACAATCGAACCCGCGGCCAGTCCGAAGACGTGGCCTGCGAGGAGGCCGAGCAGTGCCGATTCCGCGGTCCCGTGCAACTTCGCGCCGACGACCGCGCCCAGCACCAGAAATGTGGCCCGGCAGATCATCAGGACCGAAGCAGGCCCCAGCCGGCCGGAGACACGGATCGTCATGTAGTGGAGGTCCGTTGTCCCCTGGACGACGGTGATGGCAACGCCGAGCCCGATCAAGCTCGCCGATTCCGCCCGGGCTATCGCGCCACCGCCGGCGACGACGGCCAGCGCGAGGGCGCTCAGCGCAAGCGCGCTGAACATGGACGACCGCAGCCGGATCGTCTCGTCGCCATTGCTCGAGGACAGGAAGCGCTGGCCGGCAAGCTGAATCCATTCGAACGCGACCACCGCCGCAAATTGGCTGACGGCAATCATCAGGGAGTATGTCGTGTATTGCGCCGGATCGAGCAGATAGCCGAGCGCGAAGATCAGCAGAATCGCAGCGAAGCTTTGATAGAAATAGCTGGAGAGGGCGAGAAGTCGAACCATGAATCTGACGGCTTCCGGCCTTTCTCCAGACGGCCCGGCCACCGGTCCGCCAGCGGCGCGCTCGGCGCACGGTTGTCGCCCGTACGGGCAGTTCCACTCCCTTAGAACATGAGGCGCCGCAGCAATCAATCGCGGCGCGATCCAGGCCGGCGCGCATAAGGACCAGGGCGGCAAAACTGCCGCCCTGGCTCTGACCTCTTACGTGCGGGAGACCCGCGCGTCAGACGAACAGGAAGTTGCCGTGGTCGAGATTCGTCACGTTGACGCTCTGTAGGACGATCGTATCGGTCGCCGAGATCTGGATCACGGTACTGGAGCCGCTCTGCGTCATCTGCAGATGGTCGTAGTCCGCGACCAGCGCTTTCGAGATCTCGATGACGTCATGGTTGGACGCCGTGCCGGCGTGGAAGCCAGCCACCGTGTCGTTGCCGTGATCATAGACGATGCTGGTCGATCCCGGAGAGATCATGAACAGGTCGTTGTTGGCCGAACCCTGAACGGTCTGGCCGGCAGCAACGGCCGTCACGCTGTGTGTTCCGTCGGCGTTCTGCATGTCGATCTTGAGCAGTGCGCCGCTGGCATCGCGGCTGTCGTGCTCGATCGCGCCCGGCTTGCCGGCGACGGCAAAGTTGAACAGGTCGGCGCTGCCGTCCGCATGCTTGATGACCTCCGACGTCTTCACGCCGGTGCTGTCGTAGACGTCGGTGGTCTTGGTGCCGTCGCTGCTGATCACCTGCGTATAGTCGAAGGTGCCGTCGGCATGCAGCCTGGTATCCGTGAGCACCGTCCCGGACGCGTCGGCGTGTTGGTATTCGGTGACGTAGGTCTTGCCGGTGATGTTGAAGAACGAGTTGTCGTGGGTGCCGTCGGCGTTGGTGACGTAGCTGGCGGTCTTGACGCCGGCCGAATACACGGTGGTCGAGGTCGAGCCGTCGGTGTTGTAGACGCTGTCGTTGGTGAGATTGCCGCTGGAGTCGAACAGCTTGCTTTCCTTCCAGCCGTCGGTGTGAACGACATAGATCGACGACGGGTTTCCGCCGGAATAGTTCGTCGTCGTCGTGTCGCCGTTTGCCGCTTTGGCGATCTCCTGGGTGAGGGCACCGGACGTGTTGTAGATGTCGGTCACGCTCGATCCGTCGGCGTGCGACTGCACCTCGTTCAGCTTGTGGCCGGTGCTGTCGTACACGTCGGTGATCTTGCTTCCGTCGCTGTTGATGACCTGCTTGTAGTCGAGCGAGCCGTCGGCATGCATGCGGTCGATCTCCGTCACTTTCCCGGAAGCGTCGCTGTGCTGCGATTCCGTGACGTAGGATTTTCCGGTGATGTTGTAGAAGGTGCTGTCGTGACTGCCGTCGGTATTGGTGACATAGAGGGCTGTCTTGACGCCGGCCGTGTAGGTCGTGGTCGACAAGGAGCCGTCCGTGTTGACCAGGGCGTCGGTCGCGAGCTTGCCGCTGCTGTCGTAGAGCTTGCTCTCCTTGGAGCCGTTGGCATTGACGATGTACACCGATGCCAGCAGCGATCCGTTGTAGTTGGTGGTCGTGATCGAGCCGTCGGTCTTCTGAACGACCTCCTTCACGAGCGTGCCCGACGTGTTGAAGCTGTCGGTCGTGGTGGTCGTCGAAGTCGACGTGGTGACTGTGGTCTTCCGGCCCGCCGAGTCGTACAGCGAAGTCACCTTGCTGCCGTCGCTGTTGATCACCTGGGTGTAGTCGAGCGTGCCGTCGGCGTGCTTGCGGGTATCGGACGTCACCTTGCCGGAGGCGTCGACGTGGAACGTCTCGGTGACGTAGGTCTTGCCGGTGATGTTGTAGTAGGTGTTGTCGTGGGTGCCGTCGGCGTTGTTGACGTAGAGGACGGTCTTGACGCCGGCCGAATACACGGTGGTCGAGGTCGAGCCGTCGGTGTTGTAGACGGTGTCGTTGGCAAGCTTCCCGGCAGAGTCGTACAGCTTGGTTTCCTTCGATCCGTTGGCATTGACAATGTACGCCGACGTCAGGAGTGCGCCATTGTAGTTCGTGGTCGTCACGGAGCCGTCGGACGTCTGAACGACTTCCTTCACGAGCGTGCCCGACGTGTTGAAGCTGTCGGTCGTCGTCGCCGCCGAGGTGACGGCGATCGAGGTGGTCTTGCGTCCGACGGAATCATACAAGGTCGTGACTTTGCTGCCGTCGCTGTTGATCACCTGAGTGTAGTCCAGGGAGCCGTCGGCGTGCTTGCGGGTATCCGAGGTCACCTTGCCGGATGCGTCGATGTGAAGCGACTCGGTGACGTAGGTCTTTCCGCTGATGTTGTAGAACGTGTTGTCGTGGCTTCCGTCGCTGTTGGTGACATAGAGCGCCGTCTTGACGCCGGCGACGTAGGTCGTGGCCGAGGTCGATCCGTTCGTCAGGAACACGGTATCGTTGCTCAGTCGGCCGCTTGAATCGTAGAGCTTGGTCTCCTTCGAGCCGTCGGCATTGACGATGTAGACCGACGTCGGCAAGGTTCCGCTGTAGTTGGTGGTCGTCACCGAGCCATCGGTTTTTTGTACGACCTCCTTCACGAGCGTGCCCGATGTGTTGAAGCTGTCGGTCGTCGTGGTCGTCGAGGTCGACGTGGTCATGGTGGTTTTGCGACCCGCCGAATCATACAGCGTGGTCACCTTGCTGCCGTCGCTGTTGATCACCTGGCTGTAGTCGAGCGTGCCGTCGGCATGCTTGCGGATGTCGGACGTCACCTTGCCGGTTGCGTCGACATGCAGCGTTTCCGTGACGTAGGTCTTTCCGGTGATGTTGTAGAAGGTGTTGTCGTGGCTCCCGTCGGCGTTGTTGACGTAGGAGGCGGTCTTGACCCCGGCGGTATAGAGCGTGGTCGACGAAGATCCATCCTTGTTCTGGATCGTGTCGTTGGTGAGACCGCCGGTCCCGAAGGTCTTCGTCTCCTTGGAGCCGTCAGCCTTGACGATGACTTCCTGAACAGCGACGCCCGCCTGGTAGCTGACGCTGTCGGTCGACCCGTCCGCATTGACGGTGACCTTGCTGGTGGCGACCCCGTCGCTGAAATTGGTCGTTGTGGTCGAGGCCAGGGYGCCGGAGGAATCGAAGACCTTGGTGACGCTCCAGGTGCTGCTCGACGTCGTGACGGAGAACGAATAACCGCCCTGGATCGCCGCCAGCGCCTTTCCGTAGTGCGAGATGATGTAGCTCATCGTCGCTTCGGACGCGACGGGGAGGACATGCGTGTCCGTCAAGGTGATGGTCTGCAGCGTGGTCGACGCATTCAGGTCCGACAATTGGTCGACGATGTCGGCTGCCGTGTCGCTGACGTTCACCAGGCTGTCGGGAGGAGTTGCGGCCTTTGCCGGCGCGTCGATCTCGATGATCAGAGGATGATCGCTGAGCGGGAGCACGATCTGGCTGACGTCGGTAT
>NZ_JBFULT010000572.1:0-4793 GCF_054049755.1 Bradyrhizobium sp. P5_C11_2 | reverse complement strand
GGATTGAAATCGGCCTGGTAGCGCGACAGCGCGAGCGTCGCCGGCGCGCCGCTGCGCTGTGCGTCGAGGTAAGCGGCGGCGTCGAACGGCAGCAGCACCGGAACGGAGCTGCGCGCAATGCCGGTGAAGAACTGCGAGGAGACCGCATTGAGCTGCACCAGCGCCGGCATCGCGCGCGGATCGTATCGCGGCACCGAACGGCGCGGCACGAAGATGAAATCGCCGGCAATCTGGGGGCGGCTGTTGATCTCGGTGCGGAGTTGGTCGAGCGCTGCGCGCCAATCGACGCGCAGGGCCGTGAGCGAGGGGCTGCGGAATTCGTCCGCCGCGACCGGGGTTGCAATGAGGAGCGAAAGCAACGCCAGGGCTTGCAAGACGAAGCGGAAACTCTCCCTACCCACTGTCTCGCCCCCCGGCGGTACCTGTCCCGATCCCTCAGTCCCTTTGTTAGTCCTTGGCGCGCTCGGAGTAGGAGCCGTCTTCGGTCATCACCACGATGCGGGTGCCGACCGCGATGTGCGGCGGCACGGTGGTGCGCACGCCGTTGGAGAGCACCGCGGGCTTGTACGAGGACGAAGCGGTCTGACCCTTGGTCACCGGCTCGGTCTCGACCACTTCCAGCGTCACGCGCTGCGGCAGCGCGAGCGAGACCACGTTGACGTCGTGGGTCGACAGCTTGACGGTCATCTCTGGCTGAAGATAGGCGGCCGCGTCGCCAACCACGTCCTTGGAAACCTGGACCTGGTCGTAGCTCTCGGGGTTCATGAAGTGGTAGCCGTCACCATCTTCATAGAGAAAGGTGAAATTGCGCTCTTCGATCGTGGCCTTTTCGACCTGGTCGGTGGTCTTGTAGCGTTCGGAGATCTTTACCCCGTCCGAGATTCGGCGCATTTCGATCTGGCTGACCGGGGTGCCCTTGCCGGGATGGATGTTCTCGGCACTGACGACGACATAAAGCTTGCCGTCTTGCTCGATCACGTTGCCCTTGCGAATAGAACTGGCGATGACTCTCAAAGCTGTATTTCCTGCTTGCTTGGCCCGGCTCAGGCCAGGACGTGGTCAAATTGATGGGGGACTTGGGGCCTCAAATCAGACCTCGGCACCCGTTTCGGGCCGCAACATACGCATTTTGTCGTTGAATGCCAGCATTTTGCTGGCCTGCGGGGTCGTCGGCTGATGGCTGGGGACAAGCCGATTTCGCCGTTCTGGTCGCCCTCGCGCCACCTGGACCGGCGGCCGTTCCTGCAGGCGCGGGGGGCCATTACCGGGTCACTACGGGGCTTTTTCGCCGAACAGGGCTTTGTCGAAGTCGAAACCTCCGTGCTTCAGGTCTCCCCGGGCAATGAGACCCATCTGCATGCTCCCCGGACCGAGATCATGCGGCCCGACGGCAGCCGGGCCAGCCGATATCTACGGACATCGCCGGAATTTGCCTGCAAGAAGCTCCTGGCTGCCGGCGAGGAGCGAATTTTCGAATTCGCACGAGTGTTCCGCGATCGCGAGCGCGGGGACCTGCATCTGCCCGAATTCACCATGCTGGAATGGTACCGGGCGGGCGCCCCCTATGACGCCATCATGGCCGACACCGTGGTGATTGTCGCCCGGGCCGCGCAGGCGACCGGGATCGGGACTTTCGCGTTCCGGGGCCGGACCGCCGACCCCTTCGCCGAGCCGGAACTGCTCACGGTTGCAGGTGCCTTCGAGCGGTTTGCGGGGATCGACCTGCTGTCGACAATCTCGGGCAACAGGGGTAACCGTGCCGCGCTCGCCCAGGCGGCCGGTGGTAGGGTCCGCGTCGCCGAGGACGACACCTGGTCGGACATCTTCAGCAAGGTCTTGGTCGAGCATGTCGAGCCGCATCTGGGGCAGGGCCGTTTGACCATTCTGTTCGAATACCCATCTCCGGAGGCAGCGCTGGCGCGGGTAAAGGCTGGCGATTCCAGGGTCGCGGAACGGTTCGAGGTCTATGCCTGCGGCGTCGAGCTCGCCAACGGCTTCGGCGAACTCACCGACGCCGAGGAGCAGCGCAAGCGCTTCACGGAATCGATGGTGGAGAAGCAGCGCCGCTACGACGAGGCCTATCCGCTGGACGAGGATTTTCTGGCCGCCGTTGCCGCCATGCCGGAGGCAAGCGGTGTCGCGCTCGGCTTCGACCGGCTGGTGATGCTGGCGAGCGGCGCTTCAAGAATTGATCAGGTGGTGTGGACACCGCCTGCAAATGAAACGCTAAGTGAAAAATGACGAAGACCAATCTTGCACGCACCTTGCGCGAACCGGCCGAACTCGTGGCCGAAGGCTTGGCGCCTGCCGCCGCGCTGCCTGCGCTCGAGCACGTCGCCGCGCGCTATGCGGTCGCGATCACGCCGGCGCTGGTCGAGCTGATCGACCCATCCGATCCCGACGATCCCATCGCGCGCCAGTTCGTTCCGAGCGCCGCCGAGCTCGAGGTGCAGCCGGGCGAGAACGCCGATCCGATCGGCGACCACGCGCACTCGCCGGTCCCCGGCATCGTGCACCGCTATCCCGATCGGGTGCTGTTCAAGCTGGTTCACGTCTGCGCAGTCTATTGCCGCTTCTGCTTCCGCCGCGAGATGGTCGGCCCCGGCAAGGAGAACGCGCTCTCGGAAGCGGCCTACCGCGCCGCCATCGACTACATCCGCGCGCACAGCGAGATCTGGGAAGTGATCCTGACCGGCGGCGATCCCCTGATGCTGTCGCCGCGGCGCATGGGCGAGATCATGGCCGACCTCGCCGGYATCGAGCACGTCAAGATCGTCCGCCTTCACACCCGCGTGCCCGTGGCGGACCCTGCGCGCATCAGCGACGAGATGGTCGCGGCACTGAAGGCCGAGGGCGCGACCACCTGGGTCGCGGTGCATGCCAATCATGCGCGGGAGCTGACGGGCGCGGCTCGCGCGGCCTGCGCGCGGCTCGTCGATGCCGGGATTCCCATGGTCAGCCAGTCCGTGCTTTTGCGCGGCGTCAATGACAGCATCGCCGCTCTGTCGGATTTGATGCGAGCTTTCGTCGAATGCCGGATCAAGCCCTACTACCTGCATCACGGCGATCTCGCGCCAGGCACCGCGCATCTGCGCGCCACGATCGCGGAAGGCCAGGACCTCATGCGTCAGTTGCGTGGACGGGTGTCAGGATTGTGCCAGCCTGACTATGTCATCGATATCCCCGGCGGCGCCGGCAAATCGCCGCTGGGCCCGAATTACGTGTTGGCGGAGCAAAATACCGCACCCGAGGCACGTGATGCGGCATTGGAAACGCGCTATCGTATCGTCGACTATTGCGGCGACGTTCATCTCTATCCGCCAGAGACCTGATCGGTTGAGATGCGAGAGCCGGCTTGAGGAACGGAGGAGCAAAATGAGAAACATCATCGCGGCACTATCGCTCCTGGTAGTGTTCGGCGGCACAGGCTTCGCGCAGAGCGGAAGCAAGGGATCGACGACGTCGGGACAGTCGGCGGGTTCCGTGCTGCCTGCGCCGGTYGGGCATCGCCAGCCGCGGGCTTCCGACGTGCCGAGCGAGAAGAATCTGAGCGATCCGAATAATCCGGTGAACAAGGAAGACGCGGCGCTGGACAAGAAAATCAAGAGCATCTGCCGCGGCTGCTGAGGCAGATGGATGTGCGGGCAGGGCGCGACAGCATCACCCCGCCCGCAATCGTCCGCTAGGCGGAACGCTCGTGGAGGCCCGCGCGCGTTGTATTGCGCCGGATCTCGACCGCGTCGGCGAGCTGCTCGAGCACCGTTGCCGTGGTCGCCCAGTCGATGCAGCCGTCGGTGATGCTCTGGCCGTAGGTCAGCGGCTTGCCCGGCACCACGTCCTGGCGGCCGGCGACGAGATTGCTCTCGATCATCACGCCCATGATGCGGTTCTCGCCGCCGGAAATCTGTCCGGCGATATCGGCTGCGACCAGCGGCTGGTTTTCCGGCTTCTTGCTGGAATTGGCGTGGCTTGCATCCACCATCACCTGCGGCGCGACGCCGGATTTCGCCAGCTCGTTGCAGGCGGCGGCGACGCTTTCCGCGTCGTAGTTCGGCTTGCTGCCGCCGCGCAGGATGATGTGACAGTCCTCATTGCCCGCCGTCGAGGCAATCGCCGAGCGGCCGAGTTTTGTGACGGCCATGAAGTGATGCGGATGCGAGGCTGATTTCACCGCGTCGGCGGCGATGCGCACATTGCCGTCGGTGCCGTTCTTGAATCCGACCGGGCAGGACAGCCCCGAGGCCAGCTCGCGATGGATCTGGCTCTCGGTCGTGCGGGCACCGATCGCGGCCCAGGACACCAGGTCCGCAATGTATTGCGGCGTCGTCATGTCGAGGAATTCGGCGCCGGCGGGCAGGCCGAGATTGTTGACCGCGGACAGCACGTTGCGTGCAAGCCGCAGGCCCTTGTTGATGTTGAAGCTGCCGTCGAGGTCGGGATCGTTGATCAGGCCCTTCCAGCCGACCGTGGTGCGCGGCTTCTCGAAATAGACCCGCATCACGATCTCGAGCTGGTCGGCGAGATCTTCGCGCAAGCTCGCAAGGCGCTCGGCGTATTCAAGCGCGGCCTTGGGATCATGCACCGAGCAGGGGCCGACCACGACCAGAAGCCGGTCGTCCTGGCCATTGAGGATGGCGTGGATGGCGTTGCGCGCCGCCATCACCACACGCGTTGCGGTGAGCGTGCGCGGGACTTCCCGCATCACCTCGTCCGGCGTGCTCAGCTCTTTCAGTTCGCGGATACGAAGATCGTCTGTCGTGCTTAGCACGGCGGGCTCCTGTCATTTTGAGAAC
>NZ_JBFULT010000571.1:0-4797 GCF_054049755.1 Bradyrhizobium sp. P5_C11_2 | reverse complement strand
GATTGAGGCTCCATCGCCAGCGCCAGTAGGTGCGCGCCACCGGATTGCCCGAGCTCTCGACCTGCGCCAGCGCGGCCAGCAATTCCGGCGTGATCGTCGCGGTGGAATGCTTGCGGAACAGCGCCCCGTATTGCCGCCAGGTCTCGGCCGGCTCCTTGTCGAGCGCGTTGCCGACAAGGACGAACAGCTCGGTCGGCTTGCGGACGATGTGATAGGCGATGTTCAGCAGCGCGATGGCCCCAAGCAGGATCGCCGCGCCACCCGCGATCCGAGCCATCCGCGGTGCGCGCGCGAAGGTCTTTCGCACCCAGCGGGCGCTCCGCCGGATATTGCGATGGCGAGGGAGCAGGCTGTTGCTTTTCCTTGGCATGGGTCTTCTGGGAGATGGGTTTTCCGGGAACAGGGTAAATGGCTTGAGCCCTTGCGAAACCCATCACCTGGCGGAGTTGATGATATTGCTTTGAAATCCGGCTTCACGTCACGCCGAGAGCGTCTTTTCAGGTCCCTGTTCCGTGCTCCTACGGCCGACCGCGTTGTTGCTCAAAATAACCCTCGGTTGTACGGTGCGCTGCAGAACAGTTAATTTTTCGTAAATGGACGGCTGGAATGACTGCAATTGAGGGCGTGGCGTCGGACGACAATGCGGAGCGGAAAATGCCGCCGGGCGTGCTGTTTGAAGGCCCGGTGGTCGACGCCAAGTTTCTCGATTCCTACATCGCGTTCGGCTTCATGATCGGTGGTTCGATCGCTGCGCTGGTCTGGGCATTCTGGCAAGGCATCGGCCGGGTGGAGGTGTCGGTCTTCGTCGGCATGTTCTTGCTGACCACGGTCGGGATCGGCTTCATGCATCGCTACTTCGTGCACCGGAGTTTTCGCTGCGGTCCGGTGATGCGGGCGATCTTGGCCGCGGTCGCCACGCTGGCGGTGCAGGGCTCGATCCTGAAATGGGTGAGCAATCATCGCCGCCACCATCTCCACTCCGACAAGCCCGGCGACGTCCACAGCCCTTATTATGACGGCGCCGGCAACCGCTTTGCCAGCTTCGCCAAGGGGATGTCCCATGCGCAGGGCGGCTGGGTGTGGGACCAGGCGACCACCGACGGCGAATACTACGCCAAGGATATTCTGGCCGACCCGATCTCCATGTTCTTCACCAGGACGCGCTGGTACTGGTACGCGCTGTCGGCCGTGATCATTCCGGGCGCCATCGGCTACGCGTTCGGCGGCGTGCACACGATGATCGGCTGCATGTTGTTCTCCGGCCTGTTCCGCAGCTACATCATGACCATGGCCACCTCGCTGGTGAACTCGGTCTGCCACAGCGACGGTCGCTGGGGCTACCGCCGCTTCAAGACCAATGACGGCACGACCAACGAACTGGTGACCACGTTCCTCACCTTCGGCGAGGGGCTGCACAACAACCATCATCGGTTTCCGCGCGACGCCTACCTGTCGCACGCCTGGTACGAGATCGACATCAACGGCCTGATCATTCTCGGGCTTGGCAAACTCGGGCTCGTGCACGACATTTTCGGAGCCGGCGTGCGTCGGTCCCCACCGCCGGATGCGCAGCAAGGCGGCCTTGGGCCCGTTGCCATCCAGGACCCGATCGATCGTGTCGCCGAAGACCTTGGCTCCTCCGGCGTCAGGTAGACCTAGAATTACGGAAATTGCAGTGGCAGCGAGTAGCCCGGATGAGCGAAGCGATATCCGGGACCTTGCCCCATTGTTCCCCGGATGTCGCTTCGCCCATCCGGGCTACACGTGCTCGACCTGCGCCAGCTCACCAATCCGGATCGCCGTAAGGGTCGACCATATAGGGCGGGGGCATCCAGGGGCCTCGCGGCGGGGGCCTCGGCCGCCGCGGTGCGGCCGCTTGYACGTGCGGCCGTGCAGGCGCAGCGGTCTCGTTGACCACGCTGCGCACGGCGGGTTTCGCGGATGCCGGTGCGGGTGAAGCCGTCAGTTGCGTTTGCAGCGCCTGGACCTGCGCGGCGAGGCGCGCATTGTCCGCCGCATCCTTCTCCTGCGCCGCCTTGAGCTGTTGAATGGTGTCGGCCTGCTCGCGCAGCGTCTGCTCGTTGCGGCTTTTCAGTTGCTCGAGCTTTCCGTTGATGCTCGCAAGCTCGCTGGTGATGGTCTTGAGCGATTGCGCGAGATCAGGCGATGACGGGTCAGGCGCTGTCGCGCCAGTTCTTTGAGCGTCAGGTCTTGGAGTGTCAGGTCTTGAGGCGTCAGGTTTTGGAGCGCTTTCCGTTGCCTTGCCGGGCGGTGGCGCGGGCGCCGGCGTCGGCTCATCCACAGCAGCCAGTCGCACGACCGGCGGCTGCGGCGGACTTTCGACCGCGGACGCTTGCGGGGGCTCGCTCGCGGCCCGAGGAGCCCATCTCGCCATGATCGATTTGGCCTCATCGCGATATTGCGAAGCGAAGGCGGCGCCGAGAATGCCGATCGCCAGCACGAGGCCAACCAAAGCGCGCAGCATGGGCCGATCTCCCTTCAGGCCTTGATCGCGACCCCTGTTATCCGGCGCCGGCGCCTTGTCCCTGGGGGCCTTGGCTGCCTCCGCACCGGCGCTTGCCTGCGAGGCTCGCGGGGCTTCGCTTCCGCGTTCCATTCCGGACACCAGCCGGTCCAGCCGCGCCAGGTCTTGCTCTGCACTCTTGATCTGGTCGTAGGCCCGCGCCAGCCCGCCATCGCCGCGCGCCTCGTTCGGCTTGGGGGCATCAGGCTTCTGGTCATCAGGCTTCTGATGATCAGGTTTGGGGTCGTTCGTGTCAGGCACCGATGCGCTCTCCATCCAGTCGGGCGTCAATGGGAGGCAGTCCGATCGTTGGAAGGATAGGTCTCGCCGCTGTCCAACACAACGCGCGTGCGAAGGAGAAATTATGGCGGGCTACGGTTGCTGAAACAGCCGGGCGCTGCTCCCCCGGGCATCCCGGCGACGTGCTATGCTATCGCGGGAGGAAGCGCCATGAGGGTCCCTACCGCGATACTCGCCTTGCTTCTTTCAGGTCCGGCCGCGGCCCAGGAGTGCCAGACCTGCTCAATGGCCGACGCCTGCATGAAGGAGTACGGTAAGACGACGTTGGAGGCCCAAAGGGCCACCAGGCAAGCCATCCGGGATTGGAAGCAGAACCTGGACAGAAAGGCCTCCGCGGAATTGGCCAGCAGGGGGATACTCGCATTGCAAGACGCCATGGAGGCGCAGGTTCGGACGGAGCTGGAGCGCCTGAAGGAGTGCCTGGGGAAGATCAGGTAGGCGGGGCGCAAAGGAGGATCCGATGAAATCGCTTCTGCTGCTCACGGCGAGCGGTCCGCTGCTCATTCTCACCTCGCACCAGTCCCTGGACGACCAGAAGCTGCTTGGAGTGCTCAGGCAGAAAGGCATCGGCAAGTTCGTCGCGTTCGAGGTTCCCCTGGCGCTCGCCAGAGAGCGCTACGGCGGGCACTTTCACGCGGTCGAAAGCAATCTGCACGAGACCGATGATTTGAGAGTGCTCGACTTCAACGGCCAGCGGGTCTTTCAGCTGTTTCATTTCGAAGAGCTCGGTTCACCGATGCTGATAGAGCAGTCGTGATCCGGTTTTGTCGCGCGGCATGATCCGCTTCGAAAGACCCATCATCCCGCTACCGCGGCGAAAGCGGATGGGTTGGCTGTTCTCACCATGAACGTTCGTTCAGGGGAACGGCCGTTGGTTCATTTCGTTGCATTGGGAGGGCATGTTGAGAGGAGGATGACATGAAAACAATGATCATTGCGCTCTCTGCTGCGGCTCTCGTGGCGACAGCACCAGCCGTGTTTGCTCAGGGCGTGTCGAGCAAGGCGCCAGGTCAGGAGATGCAGCAATCGGGTTCCAAGACAGGCCAGCCGGGCGCATCCAGCTACGCCCCTGGACATCAGAAGCAGCACGCGATGCACCACGCGAAGGCCTCGAAGAAGACCAGCCCCGGCGCGTCGAATTACGCTCCAGGTCAGACCACCGGCATGAGCACGAAGCCAACCACCGGCTCGGGCATGAAGTGAGGGTACTGACGTCCAAGGACTGACGTTCAAGTACTGACGTTCAAGTACTTGCGTCCAAGTCCTGACGGGACACAACGGCGCGTCGAACGCAGGATAGGTTGGGCCCCTGGCGAAACCCATCACGCCAAATGATGGGTATCGCTTCCGCGGAAAGACTAAAGTATGCAGGTAGGTTTTCGTATTTCGAAGCTCATCGCCTTCGCACGATATGATTTATGAGCGATGGGTATCGCTGCGCTCAACCCATCCTACGAGCTTAATCGGGGTTGCATGCGAAAGTTAGCCGGAGCAGCCGATCCGGCGATAGCAAACGAATTTAGCGCGCTGGCACCGAAATTCTGGAGCCGACAATCAATAGCGGCCGCCGTTGCCCTTTTGCTGCGTGATCCAATCCGACAATGTTTTCGGTGTCGATTTCGCAGTCCGGCCCAGTGATGCCGTCGGATTGCCGCGGACGCCTTTCGCCGGACTGGCGCGCGGTGATTCCATTTCGTTGACGCTCTTCAAGGCAGCAGTCGATGTCTCTGCGGCTTCCTTCTCGAGGCGCAGCTTTTTCAATCGCGCCATCTTGATGCGCTCTGCCTCGACTTCGGGTCCTTCGGACAGCAGCGGCTTGTGTTGAGCAAGCTCGGCCGGGACCAGGACACCGATAATGGTTGTCTCACCGAGCGCCTTGCAGGCTTCGAGCCGATGCAGTCCCTCGACCAGAACGAGGCGGTCTCCGTCGAGCCGAACGGAAATGGGGGCCTGTTGTCCGATGTCCAGAATAC
>NZ_JBFULT010000570.1:0-4798 GCF_054049755.1 Bradyrhizobium sp. P5_C11_2 | reverse complement strand
CGACGACGACATCGACCGGCGCACCGAACACGATTTCGGCGGCGCGAATGGCAGCCGTGTCGGAGGGGTCGGCGACAGCCAACCGAAAATCGCCATTTTGCGCGCTGAAGGGAAAGATCGTGGACTCGCGCAGGAAACGGCGCGAAAAGCCGTCGAGGCGAGGCGTGGTCGCGAGCAGTTGCGGCAGGCTCAGCCGGAGCAGAGCAAAATAATCGGCCACTTCGTCGGCGAAGTCGGCCGCGGAGAGATCGGTGGCCTCCCAGAATTCGCGCAAAGGTCGGGTCAGCGCCGGATTGGCCGGCTTTTCCACGCGGACATGCGCCCGTGGCGGCAGTGCATACTTTTCCAGGAGATGCTGTCGGAAGCTATCTGCGGAGCGGTCTCGCATCGCATTCACAGCGTTGACCTTGTTACTTGAATGCAACAGCTTCTACGGGTGACGGAAAGTCTTTGCCCTTGACTTATTTCTTAGCAAAAACATAATCGTGGCGCAAATTATTGCGCGTCCGAGCCAAGGGGGATCGGATGCATTCTTCAGTCACTCTCAGCGTTGGCAGGCGTATTTTGTTTGAAGTGGTCCAGCCGCTTTTGCGCCGCCGCTCAGCGTTGACTGGAACGCTCGTTCTGTTGTCGTCCGCCTTCCTGCTCACGGCCTGCATCGTCACCGCCGACCAATCGGTGGAGGCGGACCCCAGGGATCCCCGCGCGCAGGACATCGCCGACAAGGTCCGCTCCATCGATCTTCAGCCACGGCAACCTGCGGATGCGGGGGCCAGCGGCATCGCCCAGTCGAAATCGTCGAAACCCGCGATCTATCTCAGCGATGGTGCAGCGCCGCAAGGTGGCGCGCTCGCCGAACGCGACGATGCCGGCGGCAGCGGCTACGACCTCAATTTCGAGAACGCGCCGGTCGCGACCGTCGCAAAGGTCATCCTTGGTGACGTACTCAACGTCGGCTACACGATCGACCCGCGCGTGCAGGGGACCGTGACGCTTGCCTCCGTGCGCCCGGTGCCCAAGGCGGACGCGCTCTACGTGCTGGAGAATGCGCTGCGCATGTCCGGCGTGGCGGTGGTGCGCGACCGCACCGGCTATCGCCTGCTGCCGGCACCGGAAGCCGGTCCCGGCGGCATCGACCGTTCGGCGAACGCCGCGGCGGGCCAGGGCATCACGGTGGTGCCGCTGCGCTATGTCTCGGCCCAGAACATCTTCAAGCTGCTCGATGCCTTCGGGGTGAAGGCCTCGACCATGCGTCCCGACGGTGCCCGCAACACGCTGATCGTCAGCGGCAGCGGTACCGACCGGGCGACCGCGATCGACACCATCCTGTCGTTCGACGCGGACTGGATGCGCGGGCAATCGGTCGGCATCTTCCCGGTGCGCAACTCCACGCCCGAGCCGCTCATCGCCGAGATGGAAAAGATCATGGATTCAGGCGAAGGCGGCCTGGGCCAGGGCGTGGTCAAGTTCCAGCCGATCGGCCGCCTCAACTCGATCATGGTCGTCAGCCAGAAGCCGGAATACCTCAAGCGCGCGCAGGTGTGGATCGCGCGGCTCGACCGCTCCGACACCGATGGCGTGAACCTGAAATCCTATCCGCTGCGCTACGGCAATTCCAAATCGGTGGTGGCGCTGTTGAACGAGATCCTGTTCAGCCAGAGCGCGACCGGCACGTCCTCGCCCGACAATGCCTCGAGCCAGATTTCACCGGGCTCGGGCGTCGCGACGTCCTCGTCCGGAACCAACCCCGTGGCCTCGCTCAGCGCGCTTCCGACCGCGGCCGCGGGCGCCGCTACTCCGGTCACCGGTGCTCCCGGCTCTTCGTTCGGTGCGCGTCCGGCGCCTCCGGCCGCCACCGGCACGCCCGGCCAGGACAACGGCGCCGGCTCGCTGCTTGGCYCGGGCTCGAAACCCGCCAACGCTGCGATCCTACAGAACGTGCGGATCACCGCCGACGTCACCAACAATGCAGTGCTGGTCTATGCCAACGCGGAATCGCAACGCGTCGTCGAGCAGACGATCCGGCAGATCGACCGGCCGCAGCGCCAGATCGGGATCGAGGCGACGATCGCCGAGGTCACGCTGAACGACCAGTTGAACTACGGCGTGCAATTCTTCCTCGCCAGCAGGCAGGGCTCGATCTCCAACACCATCTCGGGCGTCAGCAATTCGGCCACGATCGGCAGCAATATCGAGGGAACAAGCACCGCGGTAAACGCCGCGGCCGGCGCGCTGCTCGGACGCGTGCTGCCGGGCTTCAACTTCCTGATTGGCTCCGAAAACTCGCCGCGCGTCATTCTCGACGCGCTGCACGGCGTCACCAACGTCAAGGTGCTGTCGAACCCGTCGCTGGTGGTGCTGGACAACCAGGCGGCGACCCTGCAGGTCGGCGACCAGGTGCCGTTCTCAACCGGCACCGCGACGGTGCTGACCGCCAACAACACCGTCGTCAACACCATCGACTACAAGAACACTGGCATCATCCTGCGCGTGCTGCCGCGCGCCAACGCCAACGGCAATGTCGTGCTCGACATCGAGCAGGAGATATCGAGCGTGGCCGCCGGCAGCGCCAACTCGCTGACGCCGACGATCTCGCAGCGCCGGGTCAAGAGCTCGATCGCGGTGACGAGCGGGCAGACCGTGCTGCTCGCCGGCCTGATCAGCGAGACCGAGAACAGGCAGCGCCAGGGCATTCCGATCCTCGATTCCATTCCCGGCATGGGCGATGCCTTCTCGCACCAGACCACCGCGCGCGCCCGCACCGAGTTGATCCTGTTCATCCGCCCGACCGTCATCAAGGACGGCGTCGATGCACATGTCATTGCCGAGGAAATGCGCAGCAAGATGAACAGCCGCCTGGTCGGCACCAGCAATCCCGTGGTCACCGTGAGCCCGCCCGGGGCGGCGCGCTAAGGGCGTGACGGATCAGGCTGAGGACGACATCGGCCTGCCGCTGGTGCTGAGCCTCGCGCTGCTGGTGGGCGTCTTTGCGAGCCTCGTCACGGCGCCGGGCGCCGAAGGCCTGTATGGCGCGTTCCTGGCCGCCCTGATGCTCGCCATCGCGGCGAACGACGCGCGCCACTATCTCATTCCGAATGAGCTGACAGGCGCGGCCTTCGCGCTCGCCCTGATCCGCGCCGGTGCGTACGTGCCCGACATCGGCGTCGAGGCGCTGCTCTGGCCGGTGGCCCGCGCGGCCGCTGTGGCGCTCCCGCTCCTGGTTCTGATGGCTCTGTACCGGCGCTGGCGCGGCCGCGACGGGCTCGGGCTTGGCGACGTCAAGCTCGCCGCGGTCTGCGGCGCATGGCTCGATCTCACAACCGTGGCCGCGRTGATCGAGCTTGCGGCGCTGCTCGCGATCGGGGCCTATCTCATCCATGCTGCCCTGCGAAGACAGCGGCTGCGCCCCACGGCCTTCCTGCCGTTCGGGCTGTTCCTGGCGCCGGCGATCTGGATCGGCTGGCTGGGCGAGACCTGGTACGCGAACTGGCTGAGCGGCTGGCCGGGCTAAACCAAAGCATGATCCGGACCCGCAGGGCCGCGTTAGCGCAAAGTGCGCAGCGGTTTTCCCTCGCGACAAACGCGGAACGCGTTTGCGCGGAAATGCGGTCCCAACAGCCCAAGGTGGCAGCCGCCGCAACGGCGGCGACTGTATTTTTCTCGGGCCGGCGATCAGTGCTCGCGGCTCGGCGCCCATTCCAGCGCCCGCAGGCGGGCCTGGGCGATCTCCCCGCGCGTCATCTTGGTGGTGACGGCATCGCGGATCCGGGCCCTTGCCTCGCGCGACCGCGGCGGCGCGGCGGCCGTCGACAGATTGAGCCATTTGGAGGCTTCGACGATGTCCTGCGGCACGCCAAAGCCGCGGTCGTAGAGCAGCCCCAGCGAATACTGGGCGAGGCTGTCGCCCTGCTCCGCCGCCCGCCGGTACCACATCGCGGCTTCCGTGTAGTTCTGCGGCACGCCGCGCCCGGTCTCGAACAGGAAGCCGAGATAGGACTGCGCCGCCGCATTGCCCCGCTCGGCCAGCGGAATGAAGACGCGGGAGGCCGTCACATAGTCCTGACGATGAAAGGCGGAGACGCCCTGGCGGAGGGACTGGGCATGGGCCGGGATCACCAGCGCGAGCATCAGGAGAATGGCGGCGCAGCCCCATCCCGCCCGTCGCGAAAAGCCGCGCACCCATCCCTGCGGGGCTACACGGCAAAACCCCGGATCGTGGCTGTCGAGGGTCACCATCCCACCCGCTCCCCTTGCTTGCGCAGCCAGATTAGTCCGTGGGTAGCTCGAAATCCATAGTGCACGCCGGCCACAAAAAAGCTCCGGGCGCACCGCGCCCGGAGCTCATCAATTGGACCAGGCCTAGTGATATCCGCCGGCGGTACCCGGCGTCGTGTCCGGGTTGTTGCCGTTGATCTGGTTGTCCAGATACGACAGCACGCTGCCGACGGTCGCCGCGCCCAGATTGTTGACGATCATCGAGCGTCCGATCCGCGCCCCAGCAGTGCCGCCGAGGAAGAAGCCCGTGCTCAAATTCTCCGAGATGCTGCTGTTGTTGACCTGAGCGTTAGACGATCCCTGCACGCTCAGACCGACGAAGTTCTTGTGGATGGCCGTGTTGTTGATCAGGCTCCGCGAACTGCCACCGTTCGTGTTGATGCTAACCCCGGCGCCGTCAGCCGCGGTGCCGTTGTGCGAGATCACGCTGTCGCGGATCATCAGCATCGAGTTGAAGTTCGACGGGTTGACGAAGACGCCGACGCCGGCCGCACTGTTGAAGTTCGGCCGCACTGTTGAAGTT
>NZ_JBFULT010000569.1:0-4842 GCF_054049755.1 Bradyrhizobium sp. P5_C11_2 | reverse complement strand
GCCCCATCGCAGCGGTCACCTTCGGCCGGCGCACCGCGAAGCCTTGCCAATTTCGTTATATCATATAATCAATTTGGCAACCCGTCGGGAGGACACCAATGCCGAAGCTGAAGCTGCCCAATATCGACGATGTCGTCGCCATCGACATCCACACCCATGCCGAGGAGCCCTGCGGCACCCATCCCGACGACGGCTATGACGATTTCCAGGCGCAGATGGCGGACTATTTCAAGTCGCCGCACAAGCATCCGCCGACCGTGCCGGAGACCGCGGCCTACTACCGCTCAAAGAACATCGCCGCGGTGATCTTCCCGGTCGACGCCGAGCGCGAGACCGGCTTCCGCCGCTACAAGAACGAAGAGATGCTGGAGATCGCCTCCGACCATCTCGACGTCCTGATCCCCTTCGTCTCGATCGACCCGCACAAGGGCAAGCTCGGCGTGCGCGAGGCGCGCAAGCTGATCGAGGAATACGGCGTCCGCGGTTTCAAATTCCATCCGACCATGCAGGGCTTCTACGCCAACGACCGCATGGCCTATCCGCTCTACGAAGAGATCAACAATGGCGGCGCGATCGCGCTGTTCCACACCGGCCAGACCGGAGTCGGCTCGGGCATGCCCGGCGGCATGGGCATGCGGCTGAAATATTCCAACCCGATGTACATGGACGACGTCGCGGCCGACTTCCCCGACCTCAAGATCATCCTCGCCCATCCCTCCTTCCCCTGGCAGGAGGAGGCGCTGTCGGTCGCGACCCACAAGCCGAACGTCTATATCGACCTGTCCGGATGGTCGCCGAAATATTTCCCGCCGATCCTGGTGCGCTACATCAACTCGATCCTCCAGGACAAGATGCTGTTCGGCTCGGACTGGCCGGTGATCACACCGGACCGCTGGCTGTCGGATTTCGCCAAGATCGACATCCGCGACGAGATCCGGCCGAAGGTGCTGAAGGCCAACGCGCGCAAGATTCTGGGGATCTAGGCGCGTACTCATCAATTGGCGAGGCCGCCGGAGCCCCTTGTGGCGGCCCGCACCGAAGATTGCACGAGGTCCGCTCATGGCCCCAGGGCGGACGTTGGCGCACGAGATGCGCGATCAATTCACGCTTGCGAGGTAGCCAGCGAGAATTGTGCGGCTCTGGCTGAGTGTCTCGATGCGTTCGTCGATCAGGCCGACCTGCTGAGCGAGTATTCTTCGCAGCTCGTTGCACGGCGTGAAGGCTGGATCATTGTTCCGCACACACGGAAGCAGCCGCTGGATCGTTTCGAGCGTCATCCCGGCAGAGCCAAGCATTTTGATCCGCCGAACCGTCTCCTCTTCCGCCGGGCCATAGTCGCGATAGCCCGAGCCGGTCCGCTGCGGCGCAAGCAGCCCTTCACCTTCATAGTAGCGCAGCATCCGGACACTGACCCCCGTCCTCCGGGAGAGTTCGCCAATTTTCATCTGAAAACCTCTTGACCCTGACAGTGCTGTCAGACCCTACAGACTGCGCTCATCCAAGTAATGCTGCTTGTGAAGGGTGCAACAATGAAAGCCTATCATTTGAATGGCCATGCTGGTGCTGGCCGCCTTGTTCGCGTCGATCTCGGCAAACCTGAGCCCGCTGACGGAGAAGTTCGCATCCGTGTCGAAGCGGCCAGCCTCAACTACCGCGACCTGCTGATCCTCGAGCGAGCGGGCCAAGGCGCGCTCGACGGCCGCGTGCCGCTCTGCGACGGCGCCGGCATCGTTGACGCCATAGGCCGCGACGTCACGCGATGGCAGGTGGGCGACCGCGTTGCCGCTTCCTACTTTCGCGATTGGGTCTCAGGGCCGTTCAAAGCCGGCTACATTGCGTCCGCCCTCGGCAGCAACAATCTGGACGGAATGCTGGCAGAGTATGTCGTGCTGCCGGCAACCGCGCTGGTGGCCGTGCCGGCGCACCTGTCCGCAGTCGAAGCAGCGACCCTGCCCTGTGCCGGCGTCACGGCCTGGCACGGCCTCATCGCACGCGGCGGGATGGGCAAGGGCGACACGCTGCTCGTCCAGGGAACAGGTGGCGTCGCCCTGTTCGGGCTTCAGCTCGCAGTGGCGCTGGGCGCGCGTGCGATCGTGATCTCCTCCTCGGATGAAAAGCTTGCCCGTGCCAAGGCGCTCGGCGGCTCGATCCTCATCAACTACCGCGACACGCCCGACTGGGATGTCGCGCTGATGAAGGCGACGGATGGCGCAGGCGCCAGCCATATCCTCGAACTCGGAGGTCCCGGCACCTATGACCGATCGCTGCGATCGGTCGCTTCGGGTGGCAAGATCATTCAGGTCGGTGTGTTGACAGGATTCGGCCCGAAGCCCGACCTCGCGCGCCTTCAGTGGGAGAATGCCGACATCATCGGTGTCACTGTCGGATCGGTCGCACATTTCGCAGCGATGAACCGCTTCCTGACCGAACATGCCCTCCGCCCGACTGTCGATCGGGTCTACGGCTTCGACGAGGTCCCCGAAGCGTATGCACATCTCCGGACCGGCTCACATTTCGGCAAGATCGTCATAAAGCTTTAGTTCGCCGCCGGCGGAGTGGTGCCAAATGCGCGTTTCCGTCTTGGATCGATTTCGCGGCGCCTTGCATAGTCCGTGCGTCTGCAACGATCCGCTGAGGCTGGCAAGGCGACCCTAAAACTCCAGCTTGTCGCGTATGGCGTCGATTCCGGCCCTGGCGCAGGCTTCGTCAGCATCGCCGCCAGGTGCCCCAGACACACCGACGGCTCCGACCAGCGAGCCGCCCGCTTCGACAATCAATCCGCCGCCTATAATGACCGTGCCGGGGAGGTTGCGGATACCGGCCTGCATCATGCCAAGTTGGCTGACGGCATTCAGTTCGGTGGTGCTGGTACGGAACGTTGCTGCGGTCCACGCCTTGCCGGAGGCCGTTGCAACGGTGTAAGCGCCTGCGAACCTGTCACGAAGGATCACCTGTGTCCCCCCGAAGCGATCGACGACCGCAACAGTGACCTGGTACCCGCGTGATCGGCAATCGCCAAGCGATGCCCGGGCCAGATCAAGCGCCAGCTCGGGACTCAGCGATTTGTAGGTCGTGAGCGGCTCCTGCGCCATTGCCGAGTGCGCGAGCATCAACAGGACGGTGGCCGCAAGCAGATTTCGAGCGAGCATGGTTTCTCCGACGTGAGCAGGTCGACGCCGACGTTAGTTCAGCGCACCGTATGTCAGGTCGTCGAATACGGTGACACTGTCGGCCTTGGTCCACAAGCCGATCATGCCGGCGTCCCTGATCGATTCGTCCTCGACCTCGAACATCGGCTTGCCGTCATACGTCACCTTGAATAGCTTTCCCGCGAATTCGCAACGTAGGGAATGCCATTGACCTGATGGCACCGATACCTTGACGCCATAGCCGCCTTTCCGGCCGACGATATCGAGCGCGCTGCGAACACCCTTGATCGTCTTGTAGAGCACAACATTGTCTTCAAGCGCGTTGGCCCGCACGACATAGTAATTGTCGGCATCCTTTGCGCGCCAGACAATACCGGCCGCACGATCCTCGGAGCCTGCGATCGCCTTGAACTTGACCTCGACGAACCCGTCCAGGATGCTGGTGCCGTTCCGGAGCGCCACTGGAAACGTCGCCTGACCGGATTGTTTCAGCACGTTCGGCTTGCTTGGCGCGGTCGACTCCACCTCGACCGTCCATTTGGGCTGGCCACGACCCGTCATCGTCAGTGTCCAGCCTTCGGGCGCTGCGCCGGTTGCTGCGTTGTCAAAATTTACAGTTTCTGCCATCGCGTTTCCTTCCACCAACAATAGGAACAACGCCGCCCCCAAGAGCGCTACGCTCATTTTTTGCACGACGTCTAAGCTTCCCGCCTGTATTGATCGTACAGTGTTGCAGCGTTGTCCCATTTGATCGCTTCCATGTAGATGTCGACATATTTCGCGGCCGCGGCGCCATAATCCATGTGATAGGCGTGCTCATACATGTCGAGCACCAGCACGGGGCGTCCGCCCGCCAGCGTCGTCGTGTGGTCGGCGGCCCACTGATTGACCAGTCGCTTGTCACGCGGCGAGTAGGAAAGAATCACCCAGCCGGAGCCGCCGCCTTCGGCCTTGCCCATGGCGGAGAACTCCGCGCGCCACCRCTCCATGCTGCCGAAATCGCGCGCGATCGCGTCGGCGAGTGGCGTACTCGGCTTGCCGGCACCGCCGAGCCCGTCGAAATAGATTTCATGGAGGATCATCGAGTTTGACGCGACGAGTTCCTCGCGCTTCAGGCCGTTGATGACGAAGTTCGGAGCTTTCGCGAAGTCGAGCTCGGCGAGTTGCGTTCCGATCGCGTTGAGTCGCTTTACGGCGCCGACATAGTTGTTCTCGTAGTGGCTGACGAGCACCTTCTCCGAGATGCCGGCAATGGATTTCGGATCGAACGGCATCGGCTTGGGCTGGTATGTCATTGGCTTGGCTCCTGTTGGCTGATTGGCTTGCGCAAGGGCTTGCGTTCCCGCGAGTAGTGCGGTCGATGCCGCGGCGGCCCCGACGCCCCTGATGAAGTCTCGGCGGTCGGTATTCGTGGTCATGGAGTCCTCCACTTGATCGTCGTCCCCAACGTGCCCCGTGTGCTCGCTAGCTCTTGGTGCTCGCCGTCTTGTCGCGCGCGCAAATAGTCCGCGCGGTCCTGGTCGATACGGACATCGACGAGGGCCGGCGCGCTGGCGGCACCAATTGACGGGACAATTTCTGTGATGAGATCGAGATGAAAGAAGACATGCAGCGTCCTTGGTGACCAGGACGCGATACTTGGGCATGTCGCCTCGCGGGGAGATCGCAAATCCCCGTACACCGAGTTAAACGC
>NZ_JBFULT010000568.1:0-4867 GCF_054049755.1 Bradyrhizobium sp. P5_C11_2 | reverse complement strand
GACCAGCGAAGGGATGTGGCCGGGCGGCGACGTGTTGTCCTTGATCGCCTTCAGCGTCGCATCGACGGCGCCGCAACTGTCATGACCCAGCACCAGGATCAGCGGTGCGTTGAGCACGGCGACCGCATATTCCATGCTGGCAATGGTCTCAACGCCGGCAAAGTTTCCGGCGACGCGGCAGACGAAGAGATCGCCACGGCCGCTGTCGAAGGCGTATTCCGGCGCGATGCGGGAATCGGCGCAGCTCAGCACCGCCGCGAACGGGTTCTGGCCGCCGGCCAGCGCCTCGCGCTCGTGCTTGAAATCATGGCGCCGCGACACGCCGTCGACGTAGCGCGCATTGCCCTCCATCAGCCGCTTCAATGCGGCATCCGGCGCCAGCACGTTCTGCGGCTTGGGCGGCGCCTTGGCCTCCTTGGCGAAGGCCCTGCCGGCGAAGGCTACGCTCAGCGCAGAGGCGGCAAGCAGCATCGCGGACCGCCGCGATGGCCCGATTTGGTGCTGCAGATTTTCAGAGCATTTGTCGCACATTCACGTTTCCTCCCGGCGGTGGACGATCAGTATCGCCGCGATCATAGCCGCGGTGATGTGACTAAACCACAAATGATGGCGCGCTCGGCACCTAAACTTCTAGGCGTAGCCGGAACGATGTGTTCGCCAAGACTTGTGGGCAAGACTTTGCGGGCAAGACTTGCGCGCGCCGCCTATTGCRCCAGCCGGAGCTCAGCGATCGTCGTCCTCGCGGCCGGTTCGTCCAGGGCGAGGAAATCCAGCGGCCCCTGATTTTTATAACCGGAGGTCATCGCAAGGGTGAGACCCCAGCCGAGCAATCCGGTGCTCGCGTTTGCGATCATGGCGGTCTTGCGCTCACTGAGGCGCGCGACGAAGAACACGGTCTGGCCGGATTGAGCCGAGAAGTCGACGCGTGTGACGCCGAGCGCCACCTCTTCGGCCACGAACTGGTGTTGGCCCGCCGGGCGATCGACATAAACATATGTCCCGGTCTTCAGGCCCTTGATCGGCGTACCGTCGAGGGAAAATACCCAGTCCGGATCGCCGATGCCGCCAAAGCCCTTCTCGCGAAACACGACGACGCGCGCCTGCCCCGCTTTCGGCGGACCGATCTTTCGCACCGTCTCCGAATAACCAAGCCCACTTCTCGCCGTCTCGCAGCCGCACAGCAATGCGGCGGCGATGAGCAACACCAGCCCACGCAGTAACATCACGTCCCCAAGATCTTCCCCAGGAGCATGCTAGCTGGAATCAGCGGCAGGTTGCAACAGCACCGAAGCATCACCTGCGCAAAACATGCAACCGGCTGCAACTTCGTGCGTGTTGCTAGAGCTGCTGCACGTCCACGACGCCCGCGACCGCCTTGATGGCGCCCGCGATCTGCGGCGAGACCTTGAAGCGGCCGGGCAGCTTCATCTCGACCTCGGTCTCGAGGTCGAGCATCATCACCAGCGAGACCTCGCCGTCGCCGTTGGCGCGCGGCGCGATGCCGGGACTGCCGACTTTTGGCGCCGCGCCGTTCGAAGCCGCCATGTCGGGTCCGGCGAGACGCTTGGCGATCGACTCGAGCGGCTTGGTGTCGCGCACGAAGATGCGCAGGCCCTTCTGCGTCTTGGCGGCGGCGTCATCGAGCGGCTCGGCGTGCAGCACGCGGGCGCGGACGTCCTCGCCCTGAAGCTCGGCGCCGAGCTGGAGCAGCACGGCGGCGCCCGGCTCCAGCACGTCGCGATATTGCGCGAGCCCCTCGGAGAACAGCACCGCCTCGAAGTGGCCCGTGGGATCAGAGAGCCCCATGATGCCCATCTTGTTGCCGGTCTTGGTGCGCCGCTCCATGCGCGACACCACGGTGGCCGCGACCTTGCCGGCGGTGGCGCCGGTCTTCACCGCGCGCGAAAACTCGGCCCAGCTCTGCACCCGCAGCCGCTTCAGCACGGTGGCGTAATCGTCGAGCGGATGGCCCGACAGGAAGAATCCGATCGCGTCATATTCTCGGCGCAGCCGCTCGGCCGGCAGCCAGGGCTCGATCTGCGGCAGCATGATGGTCGGCGCGTCCGCGGCGCCGCCGAACATGTCGTTCTGCCCGATGGTCGCCGCCTCATGGGAGCGCTGACAGGCCGCGAGCACTGCATCCGCGCCAGCAAAGACGCGCGCGCGGCTGGGCTCCAGCGTGTCGAAGGCACCGGCGGCCGCGAGACTCTCGATGATGCGCTTGTTGATCGCGCGCGGATTGACCCGTGCGGCGAAGTCGGCAAGCGACGTGAACAGCCCGTTCCTGGTCCGCTCCGCGATGATCTGCTCGACCGCCTGGAGGCCGACGCCCTTCAGCGCGGCGAGCGCGTAGTAGATGGTCTTGTCGCCGACCTCGAAGGTCGCCCCGGAGCGGTTGATGTTCGGCGGCTCGACCTTGATGCCGAGGCGCTGCGCCTCGGAGCGGAATTCGGAGAGCTTGTCGGTGTTGTTGAGATCGAGCGTCATCGACGCCGCGATGAACTCCACCGGATAATGCGCCTTCATGTAGGCGGTGTGGTAGGACACCAGCGCATAGGCCGCCGCGTGGCTCTTGTTGAAGCCGTAGTCGGCGAATTTCGCCAACAGCTCGAAGATGGTCTCGGCCTGCCCCTTCGGCACGCCGTTTTTCACCGCGCCGGCGACGAAGATGTCGCGCTGCTTGTCCATCTCGGCGCGGATCTTCTTGCCCATGGCGCGGCGCAACAGGTCGGCGTCGCCGAGCGAGTAGCCCGACATCACCTGCGCGATCTGCATCACCTGTTCCTGGTAGATGATGACGCCGAACGTTTCTTTGAGGATCGGCTCCAGCACGGGGTGGAGATATTCCGGCTCCTCGTCGCCGTGCTTGCGCGCGCAATAGGTCGGGATGTTCGCCATCGGACCCGGGCGATACAGCGCGACCAGCGCGATGATGTCCTCGAAGCGGTCGGGGCGCATGTCGATCAGCGCCCGCCGCATGCCCTGGCTTTCAACCTGGAACACGCCGACCACGTCGCCGCGCGCCAGCATCTGGTAGCTTTCGGCATCGTCGATCGGCAGCGTGGCGAGATCGACATGGATGTCTCGCGGCTTGAGCAGCTTGCAGGCGACGTCGAGCACGGTCAGCGTCTTCAGGCCGAGGAAGTCGAACTTGACGAGGCCCGCCGGCTCGACCCATTTCATGTTGAACTGGGTCACCGGCATGTCCGACTTCGGATCGCGGTACATCGGCACGAGTTCGCTCAGGGGCCGATCGCCGATCACGATGCCGGCCGCGTGGGTCGAGGCGTGGCGCGTCAGGCCCTCGAGGCGCTGCGCGATGTCGAAGGCGCGCGCCACGATCGGATCTTCATCGCGGAACGCCTGGAGCTTCGGCTCGCTCTCGATTGCGGCTGCAAGCGTCACCGGCGCCGCCGGATTCTGCGGCACCAGCTTCGTCAGCTTGTCGACCTGGCCATAGGGCATCTGCAACACGCGGCCGACGTCGCGGAGCACGCCGCGCGCCTGCAGCGTACCGAAGGTGATGATCTGCGCGACCTGGTCGCGGCCGTAGCGCTCCTGGACGTACCTGATCACCTCGCCGCGGCGGTCCTGGCAGAAGTCGATGTCGAAGTCCGGCATCGAGACGCGCTCAGGATTGAGGAAGCGCTCAAACAGCAGGCCGAACTTGATCGGATCGAGGTCGGTGATGGTCAGCGCCCAGGCGACCAGCGAGCCTGCGCCGGAGCCGCGGCCCGGCCCGACCGGAATGCCCTGGCCCTTCGCCCATTTGATGAAGTCGGAGACGATCAGGAAGTAACCCGCGTACTTCATGCGCATGATGACGTCGAGCTCGAACGCCAGGCGCTTATTGTAGTCCTCCTCGGTGGTGCCCTGCGACAGGCCGTGCACGCGCAGGCGGTTCGCAAGCCCCTCCTCCGCCTGCCGCTTCAACTCGGCGGCCTCGACCGAGGCCGCATCGGAGCTGGCGGCGGCGCCGACCGTGAAGAACGGCAGAATCGGCTTCCGCGTCATCGGGCGGAACGAGCAGCGCTCGGCGATCTCCACCGTCGAAGCGAGAGCCTCCGGAATGTCGGCGAACAGCACCGCCATCTCGGCGCGGGTCTTGAAGCGGTGATCGGGGGTGAGCTGAACGCGGTCGGTCTCGGCGATCAGCCGCCCGCCGGCGATACACAAAAGCGCGTCATGCGCCTCGTAATCGTCGGTCGCGGCGAAATACGGCTCGTTGGTCGCGACCAGCGCCAGGCCCTTGGCATAGGCGATGTCGATCAGCCCGCTCTCGATGCGGCGCTCCTTGTCGAGGCCGTGGCGCTGCAGCTCGACATAAAGGCGATCGCCGAACAGGCTGGCGAGACGCTCGCAGCGCGCGGCCGCAAGCTCGGAATGGCCGGCGGCAAGCGCCAGCGAGACCGGCCCGTCCGGTCCGCCGGTAAGCGCGATCAGGCCCTCGGTCTCGCCCTCGAGCCAGTCGAACTTGATGTGGGAGGCATGGGTGTCGGGCGTCTCCAGGAACGCGCGCGAGTTCAGCCGCATCAGGCTGCGATAGCCGCGCTCCTGCGCCGCCAGCAGCACCACGCGCGACGGCAGCAGCGCGTTGCGCGCATTGGGATCCTGGTCGCCGAAATCGATCGCGAGCTCGCAGCCGACGATCGGCTGGATGCCGGAGCCCGCCATCTTGTCGGAGAACTCCAGCGCACCGAACATGTTGTCGGTGTCGGTCAGCGCTAAGGCCGGCTGGTGGTCCTTCTTGGCAAGCTCGGCGAGCTTGGCGATCTTGATCGAGCCCTTGAGCAGCGAATAGGCCGAGTGAACGTGAAGGTGGACAAATCCGGCGCTCGGCATGGTCGCGTGACGGCCTCTTGCTGAT
>NZ_JBFULT010000567.1:0-4872 GCF_054049755.1 Bradyrhizobium sp. P5_C11_2 | reverse complement strand
CGCCAATGCAGCAGCGGCGCCTTGAAGCCAAAGGTCTCGGCGCTCTTGATGCCGCGGTCGAAGGCGACCCAGGTCATCACCTTGGAGAAGACGTAGTGCTTCGGCTCACCGCGCCGTTCCCAGATGCCGTTGTCGGGATGGTCCCAGACCTCGGCGAGATGGTTGAGCACGGCGCATTCCAGCGCCCAGCTCTCGTCATCGAGCTTCAGCTTCGCCATGCGCGACTGGTGGAAGGCGTCGATCAGCTCGCCATAGACGTCGAGCTGGAGCTGTGCATGCGCGGCATTGCCGATGTGCACCGGCTTGGCGCTCTCATAGCCGTCGAGCCAGCCCGCCTCCCATTCCAGCAGCCGCCGCTGGCCCCAGATGCCGTACATGATCTGCATGTTCGCCGGCGAGCCGGCAGCGGCGCGCAAGAGCCAATTGTGCCAGGCCGAGGCTTCCTCGGTGTAACCCGAGTTCATCAGCGCCAGCAGCGTGAAGGTGGCATCGCGCAGCCAGCAGAAGCGGTAGTCCCAGTTCCTGCTGCCGCCGAGCTTCTCGGGCAGCGAGGTCGTGGGCGCCGCGACGATGCCGCCGGTCGGGTCGAAGGTCAGCGCCTTCAGCGTGATCAGCGAGCGCATGATGAGATCGTGATACTCGCCGTCCCGCGTGCAGCGGCTGCACCAGTCCTGCCAGAATTTTTCGGTCTCCTGGAGCGCGATCTCCGGGTCGATCGGCGCGGGCGGATCGAGGTGCGAGGGGCCGTAGGTCAGCACGAAGGGCACGGTGTCGCCGGCCTTCACCTCGAATTCGGCGACCGTCGTCAGGTCCTCGCCCCGGGTCTCGACCGGCGTGCGCAGCACGGTCATGTCCTGGCCGGCGACCGCCAGCAGCGAGCCGTCCTTGCACCGCCGCACCCAGGGAATATCGGCACCGAAGCCGAAGCGGATCACGAGCTGCATCCGCATCTTCACCGCGCCGCTGACGCCGCGCACCAGCCGCACGATGTCGGAGGCCTTGCCGCGCGGCGGCATGAAGTCGATCAGCGCGACGGTGCCGCTCTTCGTCTCGAAGCGCGTTTCGAGGATGAGGGTATCGCCGAGATAGCGGCGCGACGTAGCGGTGACGTCCTCGGCGGGCGCGACCAGCCAGCGGCCGTTCTTGTGCGTCCCGAGGATCGCGGCAAAGCAGGCATCGGAATCGAAGGCCGGCCAGCACAGCCAGTCGATCGAGCCGTCGCGCCCGACCAGCGCCGCGGTTTCGCAGTCGCCGATCAGCGCATAATCCTCGATGTTCTGCGACAATGTCTTGCGAGCCTGAAAATGCCCGGCTGTTCAACTCCCGCCGGTCAGGGAACGTTCCCGTGTCGCAGCTTTCAAGGCCGCGAGGTCGATCTTGGCGGCGATCTTGTCGAGCGCGACCGGCAGGCGCTGGCGCCAGTTCGGATGCTCGTCGATCGTGCCGGGAATGTTGGGCTGGTCGATCACGCCGAGCAGATCTTCCAGCGACACCGCCAGCAGCCGTGCCGGCGTGCGCGACAGGAAGGTGAGCACCGAACAGAGGTCGTTGGCCTGGATGCCGTTCTGCCGCAGGATCTCGTCGAGCGCCCCGAGCGCATCCCAGCGCGCCTGGTCGTCCTCGCCGGGGTCGAGCCCGAGCGAGCGCTTCATCTTGAGATCGCTGAAGGAGCGCCAGCCCGCATAGGTGCACAGATCATGCGTGTTCAGCGTCACCAGCGCGTTGGGCCGGTAATGGTCGATGTTGCGGAAGTGGCCGGCATCGTCGCGCTCGAACATCATGACGAGGTAGGACCAGATGCCGAAATCCTGCATGGTCTCGCGAAAACCTTCCGGCACCGTGCCAAGGTCCTCGCCGATCACGATGCATTGATGGGCCGCGCTCTCGCGCGCCACCGCGCCAAGCAGCGCCTCGAACGGCATCTGCACATAGGCGCCATTGTCGGGCTTGAAACCACGCGGCACCAGATAGAGCCGCTTCAGTCCGAGCACGTGATCGAGACGGATCGCGCCGGCATGGCGCATCGATGCAGCCAGCATGTCGGCGAACGGCACAAAGGACTGGGCTTCCAGGCCGCCTGCGTTGAAGCCGGCCAGGCCCCAGTCCTGGCCGACGGTGTTGAGCACGTCGGGCGGCGCGCCGACGGCGAGATGGCGCGAAATCGCCATCTGCTCATTCCAGGCATCGAAGCCGTTGGACTGCACGCCGACGGCGACGTCGAGATAGAGCCCGACCCGCATGCCGAGCTGGCCGGCGAGCTGCTTGGCGGCATGCAATTGGCTATCCGCGGTCCATTGCACGAACTCGACGAACTCGACCTCGCGCTTGTCGGAGCCATTGCGCATCTCGGCGCATTTTGTCGCGTCCGGCTGCCGCCACTCGGGCGGCCATTCCCACCACGGCCCGGTGAAGCGATGCCGCAGCACCTCGAAGCAGGCAAAACGGGACAACAGCGGCGCACGGGCGGCGCGGAAGGCGTCAAATTCCTTCCGGCGTGTGCTACTTGCCGTTGTCACGAAGCTGTCAAAGGCCGCGTGCAGGCCCAGCCATTTCAACGCCGCCATGTCGGCGTAGGGCACGCGATCACCTTCGCGCAATCGCGCAGCCGTCGTTGCGGCGCCAGGGACGAGGTCCGCTGAAAATTCCGGGATCGCTTCGACGTCGATATAGAGCGGGTTGAGAAACAGCCGGCTGTTCGGCGAATAGGGACTGCAATCGGCAGGCTGGTCGTCGAACAGGACGTGCAGCGGGTTGAGCCCGACGCCGTCGGCGCCGAGCTGCCTGGCGAGCCGGACGAGACCAGCCAAGTCGGTGAAATCGCCGATGCCCCAATTGCGATCCGAGCGGACGCTGTAGAGCTGCACCGCGAGCAGCCAGCCGCGGGCGAAATCCCCGCCGAAGGCCCGTTCAGGCGCCACAATCATCGGCACCTCTTCCGTCACACCTTCGGCATCGGTCAGTGTGAGGCGGTGATAGCCGAGCGGCAGGCCGGCGGGCCAGGCGATCACGGGCTCGCGCGTCTCGCCTTGCGCGATCAAATTGCCGTTTGCGGTCAATTTCCATTGCAGCGGCGCCGCGCCAATGGCCGCCAATTCGGTGCGCGGATGACCCAGGGCGCGCACCACGACCGGCCCGCCGACGAAGCGGTAGACCCGTTTCTCCGGCAGGGCGTCGAGGATGGATTTGAGGGCGGCGGGATCGGTGACCCGCAGCTTTCCGAGGGCGTCCACGAATTCGGACTGAACGCCCTTGATCTGGGCTTGAGCTAAAAGATCCATTCGGCACGCAGCTTGCAGGCCATTCTTTGGCCGGGGACATCGATTTTAATGAGGTCGCGGAAGACGTTAGTCAGGGTTAACTCGCAAACTGCGCCTGCCGTTCCCAGGGGGAACTAATGACACACAAGCGGCTTTCTATATAGGTATCAAGCGTAGGTTCCCGGCAAGGGAAACGGGCCCTGCTTTCTTGTCAATGGCATCACCGTGAACAAGACAATTCAAACTGTCGAGAGTGCCGCAGCCGGCGGTGCTTTCCTCATCGAAGATCTCTATCCGTCGATCGATGGCGGCCGCTTCGCCGTGAAGCGGATCGCGGGCGAGCGGGTCGAGGTCTGGGCCGACATCTATCGCGACGGCAGCAACGTGGTCGGTGCTGCGCTGGTCTGGCGCGGCGAAGAGGAGCGGGAATGGCGGAGCGAGCCGATGATCCATCACGGCAATGACCGATGGTCCGGCGCGTTCGTCCCGCTCGAGCCCGGACAACATGTCTATGCCGTCGAAGCATGGACCGATGAATTCGCCACCTGGCGTCATGGACTGGAGCGAAAGCAGCTGTCCGGCGCCGACGTCAGCCTCGATGCGATCGAGGGCGCCGGCCTCCTGACCAAGGCGCATGGCGCGCAGCAGGACGCCGCGGCGGTCATCATCAGGCAATGCGAGGACTATCTTCAGACCGGCGAGGTCACCCCGCTGCTCGCAGCCGAGCTCGGCGCGGCGATGGCCGAGAGCCAGTCGCGGCCCGACCTGACCCGTTCGCCGCTTTTCCCCCTGATCGTCGACCGCGACAAGGCGCGCTTCAGCACCTGGTATCAGATGATGCCGCGCAGCCAGAGCCAAAACCTGAGTCAAGCGCCGGGCCGGCACGGCACGCTTCGCGACTGCATCGCGCGCGTGCCTGATATCGCCGCGATGGGTTTTGACGTGCTCTACTTCACGCCGGTCCATCCCATCGGCCGCAGCCGCCGCAAGGGCCGCAACAACTCACCAGTGGCGGCCGAGGGCGATCCCGGCTCGCCCTATGCGATCGGCGCCACTGAGGGCGGGCACGATGCGCTGCATCCCGAGCTCGGCACGATCGAGGATTTCCGCGMGCTGGTCGCGACCTGCCTGGAATACGGCCTGGAGCTCGCGCTCGACTTCGCCGTGCAATGCTCGCCGGACCATCCCTGGCTGACGCAGCATCCGGAATGGTTCAAGTGGCGGCCGGACCGCTCGGTGCGGACGGCGGACGCGCCCTATCCGGATATCGTCATCCCCGATTTCACATCGGTCGACAGGATCGGGCTGTGGAACGCCTTTCGCGATGCGATGCTGTTCTGGATCGACCAGGGCGTGACCATCTTCGCCATCGACAATCACGACACCGCGCCGCTCCCGTTCTGGGAATGGCTGATCCGCGACATCCGCCGCCGGCATCCCGAGGTGATCCTGTTCTCCAAGACCTATGCGCGGCCGAAATTGATGAAGGGACTGGCCAAGCTCGGCTTCGCGCAATCCTTCAGCTATTTCCCCTGGCGCACTTCGAGGTGGGAGCTGGAGCAATATCTCGGCGAGCTCACCCGCTATCCCGAGCGCGACTTCTACCGGGCGAACC
>NZ_JBFULT010000566.1:0-4874 GCF_054049755.1 Bradyrhizobium sp. P5_C11_2 | reverse complement strand
GACCCAGGCGGGCTCCGCTGCGGGCCAGTTGTTCTCGGCTGTGCMGCCGTCGCCGACCTATCTCAACGAGGACGACGTGATCGTGCTGACGCCCTCGGGCGCCTCCGGTGCCACGATCCCCATGCATTTCTCAATCTCCGTGAGGACCGCCTGACATGCCGTTCTTCTCCAAGCAAAATTCCTCGCGCGTCGGTCCCACGCAGACGATCGCCTATGACGGCAGCGTCAGCATCACCAACGCCTTCGGGCCGGAGACCTACCAGCTCCGACTGGTCGCCAATTCCGGCTGCTGCTACCGGATCGGCGACGGTGCGCAGACCGCGACCATTTCGGATCCGTATCTGCCGGCCAACGCCGTCGAATACGTCACGGTCAGTCCCGGCCAACGCATCGCTGCGCTGAAGGCCGCGACCAATGGCCTGGTCACGGCGACTGCCGGCACGCTCTGGATCACGGAGATGTCGTGATGGACGGTGTTCTGATCAAACCTCATCTCGACAGCAACGGTCGCGAGCTTGCGATCGAGCATATCCAGGATGTGGCGCCCATCCTGGAATGGAACAGGCAGGCGCGCCTTGATGAGCAGTGCGGCGATTGGGGGCGGCACGTCGCCCGCATTCCCAACGTCATCTACGTCAAATGGCTCAACGAGCAGCATGCAAGAGGCCACACCTCGTTGCGGCTGTTCACGCCCGAGTTCGACGCGATCGTGCAGACAAAGCTCGATGATCCCGAATGGGCCTATTTGCGAACAGACAGGCCGAAACTGCAGGCCGGCTGGTCAGCGGAGCTCACGTGACCCAGATAACGGACTACACATCGTTGCAAGCCGCAGTGACCGAATATCTCGCGCGCGACCAGGATACGACTCTGATCGCGCGGATCCCGACCTTCGTTCAGCTCGCGGAGGCCAAGTTCAACCGCCAGCTGTTCGTGCGGCAGATGGAGCAGCGGGCGACCGCGCTGGTCGATCTCGGATCGGATGAGCCGGAATTCATCTCGTTGCCGGCGGATTTCCAGTCCATGCGCAGGGTCCGGCTGTCGAGCGTGACGGGCAAGCCGTGCCTCGAATTCAAATCGGGGACGCAGATGGACGAATACCGCTTCGCGACGTCCGATGTCGCCGCGCAGCCGCGCTATTTCACTGTGTTCGGCAATGAACTTGAGCTCGCGCCAACGCCCGATGCCGCCTACACCATCGAAATGGTCTACCGGCAGAACGTGCCTGCGCTTGCGTCGAACGCCGGCAATTGGCTGCTGACCATGGCGCCCGATCTCTATCTCTACGGCGCCCTGCTGGAATCCGCGCCGTATATCAAGGAAGACGCGCGGATTCAGACCTGGGGACTCGGGTTCACGTCGGCGCTCGCCGATCTGAACAATCTCGGGCTGACCTCGACCTTCAATGCCGGGCCGATGACGGTGCGTGTTTCCGGCCAGATCATCTAGGACATCTTGGGAGAACGCCGATGGCAAGCTTCAACAAGTTCTATTGCTTCGTGCAGGACGTTGCGAACGCGCTGCACGACATGAAGACCGGCACCGCGCAGGTGTACAAAGTCTATCTGACCAACACGGTGCCGGTGGCAACCAACACGGTCTACAACGCGCCGGCGGATCTCGCAGCCGGCAACGGCTATACCGCGGGCGGCAACAGCGTCGGCACCATCACGGGCGCACAAACCACGGGCACGTTCAAGTTCGTCGGCGGGGCCGATCCGGCGTGGACGGCGTCGGGCGGTTCGATCGGACCGTTTCAATATGCGGTGCTCTACAATTCGACGTCGTCAACCAAGCCGCTCATCGGCTGGTGGGACTACGGCGTCGCGATCACGCTCACCAACGGCAACACCTTCACCGTCGATATCGACCAGACCAACGGCATCCTGACGATCACCTGACATGGCAGCTTTTCTCGACGTTTGCCGCTTCAGCCCATCAGCGGGCGGCACCACCGACTGGACCTATGCTTCGGCCGTCACGGGCTACCAAAGCCCTGCTGCGGCCGGAGTTGTCAACGGTCGCCTGTACAAGTACCGCGCCGAGAGTACCGATCTCAGCCAATGGGAGATCGGAGAGGGCGCCTACAACACCTCGTCCGGCGTGCTGGCGCGAACAACCATTCTGTTCAACTCGTCCGGGACCACCGCGAAGATCAATTTCTCCACGACGCCGCAGGTCGCGATCGTGGCGCTCAAGGAAGATCTGATCTCGGTCGAGGAGAGCAACAGCTTCAGCACAGCTCAAAAGGCGCAGGCGCGAAGCAATATCGACGCGCAACAGACGATCTCGGGTTTCTCGGCCATCCTGGGAGCCGACGTGACGATGTCTGCGGTCAATACGCTATTCGACGCCGTCTCCCTTTCGCTCGGAACGAGCGGAACGTTCCTCCTTATCGGAACCATGTCGCTCAAGGATACGAGCGCGGCCGCCAAGTTCCTGGCGCGGCTCGTGGACGGCACCAACGTCTACGCCTACAGCGGATGGGTCTACAGCACAGGCGCCGGAAACGCCGTGCAGGTCACGCTTGCCGCGATTGCGACCAACCCTGCCGGCAGTATCAGGATGCAGGCGTTTAATGCGACCAGCGCGAACGGAAAGATCGTCTATAACGACGCCGGAGCCGCCAGGGATACGCAACTTGTCGCAATCAAGATCGGGTGACGCACCGGGTGCGGCTCGCTCCTTTGTGAGCAGCCGCGCCAACGTCTTCGCGTTCGTCAATCGGTCCAAACCGCAAAGTGGCGTTCTTCGGAGTTAACGGATGTCCCTTCTTGGCTTTGACGCTGCCGGGCGTTTCGCGCTCGGGCAGTTGCCGACGCTCGGGCTGACCAACACGGTTCTGCTCACGACCACAGCCGTCTATACAGTCGCGGGGCAGGCGGCGGCTTTCAGGTCGGTGCAGTCAGGCATTCCGGGCCTGTTCGTTGTCTCGGGCGTTGCCGCCACATTCAACGCTGCCCTGTCCGGGGCGACAGGCAGCTACGCTGCGGCGGGAAATGTTGCTTCATTCAGATCGTCCCTTGCGGCAGGCGCCGTTGGATATTCTGTTGGCGGCCAGCAGGCAAAGATTGCTGTTCGGCTCGCTTCAGTGCCAGGCATCTATTTGCTCACAGCAAATAATGCATCAGCCGGCGCTTCGATGCTGTCGCCCCCCGGCGCATACGATGTGAGCGGCTATCCTTCGACGTTTTCCCGCAATTTCGAGGCCTGGTTTCCGCGACCGTTTGATTCCGACAGCTGGACCGCGACGGGAACAGAGCGCGAGGCCTGGATACCGAGGGATAACGCCGCAGCTTCTTGGGCGCCTGGGTCGGAGCCATCGCCCGCATGGACGCCCGCCGCGATTGAACCCGAAACATGGACGACTGAATAATGCCACTCCTTGCCTATGGCGAATATCGCCCGGATGTCAGCGACTATGAAGGCCAGGCGACCCGCAACATACTCAACGTCATCCCGCGAGGCGATGGCTATGGCCCGTTCCCGTCCTTCTCGGCCTACACGGCGCCGTTGCCCGCCTCGTGCCGCGGCGCGTTCTACGCGCTGAAATCGGACGGCACGGTTATCACCTTCGCCGGCACGAGCACCAAGCTCTACCGGCTCAACAACATCGACTTCACCTGGGTTGACGTATCCAAAGGTGGATCGTCCTACTCGGCGCTCTCAGCCACAGCACAATGGCAGTTCGCCCAAACCGGGAATTTCGTCTTCGCGACGCAGGCCAATGCGGTGCTGCAAATCTTCGATCTCTCGTCGTCGACGGCTTTTGCGGACGCGCTGGGCGCGCCGCCGCAGGCCGCCTATATCAGCGTGGTCGGGCGCTTCCTTGTGCTGTCCGGTTTGCTTTCGACGCCGTACCGGATCCACTGGTCCGGGCTCAACAACTTCAACGCCTCGGACAGCTGGACGAGCGGCATCAAGTCGTCGGACTTCCAGGACTTTCCGGATGGCGGAATCGTCCGCGGCGTCGCCGGCGGCGAATCCGGCATCGTCTTTCAGGACCAGGCGATCCGGCGCATGTCCTACGTGCCGGGTTCGCCGATCATCTTCCAGATCGATCGCATCACCCAGGACAAGGGCCTCTACGCGCCGTACTCGATCATCCGCGCCGGCGAGCGCATCTTCTTCTACGCCGGCCAGGGCTTTCACAAGATCGAGCCGGGCGGCGTGCCGCAGCAGATCGGACGCGAGAAGGTCGATCGCAGCTTTCTAGCCGATCTCGACAAGGGCAACCTTCAGCTCTTCATGGGTGCCGCCGATCCGCGCTCCACGCGTGTCTACTGGGCCTACAAATCGGTATCTGGCACGGTGGGCACCTACGACAAGCTGCTCGGCTACGACTTCCTGCTCGATCGCTTCTTCCCGATCGCCGTGACGGGCGAGTATCTGCTGGGTGTCTCGCAGACCGGTCTGACGCTGGAAAACCTCGACAGCATTTCGTCATCGCTGGATGCGCTGACGTTGAGCCTCGATGCCTACGCGACCGCGGTTCAGCCCGAGATCGCGCAATTCTCGAGCGCTCATGTGCTCGGCTTCTTCCGCGGCCCCAATCTCGAGGCGACGCTGGAAAGCCCCGAGCAGGGCACGGACGAGAACCGCATCACCATCCGCGGCTTCCGCCCGGTGACCGATGCGGCGACGCTGTTCGGCTCGGTCTCCTGGCGCGATACGCCGGCTGCACCGGCAACGCCGGGCGCGGAAGTTCTGGTCAATGCCCGCACCGGCCGCTGCGACGTCRGACGCGACACCCGCTATTCCCGCTTCAAGGTGCGCATCCCGGCCGCGACCTCGTGGTCATTCTGCGCCGGCATCGTCCCCGACCTCTCACCGAACGGCACGCTATGACGGCTTACGTACCCGGCATCACCGAG
>NZ_JBFULT010000565.1:0-4876 GCF_054049755.1 Bradyrhizobium sp. P5_C11_2 | reverse complement strand
CAGGCGGGGAGAGGCGAAGAACCTACTCCGGCTTGCCGTAGTTCGGCGCCAGCAGGCGGTTGCGGATCAGATAGCTCATGGTGCGCGTCCAGGACTCATCGGTGTTGCCGCGCATGTCGGCGCTGGCGACCGTGATCATGTTGCCGGTCTTCACGTCGCGCAGATAGATGTTGAGGTTGATGATCAGGTTCGAGACCTTCTGCACCATGCCGGTGATCTCCAGGTCAGCACCGAGCTGCCCGGCGAGCTTGAGGTCGCAGCCGCCGCAGGCCTGCAAATTGCTGTGACGGGCGGCATCCCTGACCGGCGCGATATCGAGCAGCTGGAACCTGCCTGAACCTGCCAGTTCCTTGCGCAACTGCTCGCTGATGCGATCGAGGCGCTCGAGCTCCGGCTTCGAGCCGTAGAATTCGCCGGGCAGGCTGGTGTCGATCAGCTCGAAATCGAACACGGCGAGCTTGGGCGGATCGGCGAACGCGACTGACGCCGTCAACAGCAAAGCGATAATCGATAGCAAGGCTCGYATGATCGTGATTCCAGCGCCGGGCGGCGCGCGGACGAAATGCGGGGTTGCAAGCCGGGCCAAATCGGTCATGCTTCAAGAGAGACAATTCTCCACCGGCGGTCAAGCCGGGGAGATCTACGGAGGAAGCATGATCCGATGGTTGGTCGGCCTGGTCGGCTGGAGTCTCGCCGCGACGCAAGTCCTGGCGGCGGACCCTGCCCTGATCGGCGTCGGCTATCTCGGCGTCGCCGGCACCAGATCGACGCTGTCGCTGGTCGAGCAGCCCGCGGAGAATGACGGCGTCGCCGGCGCGCGCCTCGCGATCGAGGACAACAACACCACGGGAAAATTCCTCAACCAGCGTTTTGCGCTGGAGGAGCGCCGCATCAGGGAAGGCGAGGACGTGGTCCAGGCCGCGACCGACCTCGCCGCGCGCAACGGCTTCATCGTCGCGGACCTTCCGGCCGATGCGCTGCTGAAGGTCGCCGACGCCCTGCGCGAGCGCGGCACGCTGCTGTTCAACGCGGGGGCGATCGACGAGCGGCTGCGCGAGGCCGATTGCCGCGCCAACGTCATCCACACCGCGCCGACGCGGTCGATGCTGGCGGATGCGCTCGGCCAATATCTGGTGTGGAAGCAGTGGAAGCGCTGGCTGCTGGTGGCCGGCTCGCATGACGAGGACAAGCTCTATGCCGATGCGCTGCGGCGCGCCGCGACGCGGTTCGGCGCCAAGATCGTGCAGGAACGCACGTTCGAGGACAAAGGCGGCGCGCGGCGCACCGATAGCGGTGTGACGCTGATCCAGCGCCAGATACCCGTCTTCACCCAGCAGGCGCCGGCCTATGACGTGCTGGTCGCCGCCGACGAGAGCGAGGTGTTCGCGGCCTATCTGCCCTATCGCACCTGGGATCCGCGCCCCGTCGCGGGTTCGGCCGGGCTCGTGCCGCGCAGCTGGGACGCGGCGCAGGACCAGTGGGGCGCGATCCAGATGCAGAACCGCTTCATCAAGCTGAACTCGCGGCGCATGACCGCGCTGGACATGCAGGCCTGGACCGCGGTGCGCATGATTGGCGAGGCCACCTCGCGCACCAATTCGGGCGACGTCAAGAAGGTCACCGATTTCATCAAGGGGCCGGACTTTTCCGTCGCCGCCTTCAAGGGCACGAAGCTGACCTTGCGCGACTGGAATCTGCAATTGCGCCAGCCGATCCTGCTGGTCGACGGCCGCATGGTGGTGTCGGTGTCGCCGCAAGAGGGATTCCTGCACCAGGTCTCGGAGCTCGACACGCTCGGCTATGACCGCCCGGAGAGCAAATGCAAGTTGAAGTGAGGACGCGGATGTTGCGGATGTGGCGTGTCGGGTTGCTGTCCGGACTGGCGCTGGCGGCGGCGCCCGCGCATGCCTTCATCGCCTATGTCTCGAACGAGAAGAGCAATACGGTCTCGGTGATCGACACCGAGAGCTGGACGGTGACAAAAACCATCAAGGTCGGTCAGCGCCCGCGCGGCATCGACTTCACCCGCGACGGCAAGTTCGTGATGGTCGCGGTCGGCGACGACGACACCATCCAGGTGATCGACGCCAAGACGCAGAGCGTCGTGGACAGCCTGCCCTCCGGGCCCGATCCTGAATTGTTCGCCCAGGACGCCGCCGGCAAGATCCTCTACGTCGCCAACGAGAACGACAACACCGTGACCGTGATCGACCTCGAGAAGCGCGCCCGGCTTGGCGACATCCAGGTCGGGGTCGAGCCCGAGGGCATGACCATCAGCCCCGACGGCAAGACCCTGATCAACACGTCCGAGACGACCAACATGGCGCATTTCATCGACACCTCGTCGCGCCAGATCGTCGCCAACGTGCTGGTCGACGCCCGGCCGCGCTTTGCCGAGTTCAAGCACGACGCTTCCGAATTGTGGGTGTCCTCGGAGATCGGCGGCACCGTCTCGATCATCGATCCCAAAAAGCACGAGGTGATCGGCAAGGTCAATTTCGAGATTCCGGGCCTCCGGAAAGAGGCAATCCAGCCGGTCGGCATCGGCATGACCAGGGACGACAAGACCGCCTTCGTCGCGCTCGGCCCCGCCAACCGTATCGCCGTGGTCGACGTCGCCTCGCGCAAGGTGACGAAATACCTGCTGGTCGGGCAGCGGGTCTGGCACATGGCGTTCACGCCGGACGAAAAATACCTGCTCACCACCAACGGCGTGTCGAACGATGTTTCCGTGATCGACGTCGCCGCGCAAAAGGTGATCAAGACCATTCAGGTGGGCGAATTGCCCTGGGGCATCACGATCGCGCCATGACCAGTCCCGCTCCCATCGCCGAGCCACGCGAGAGCGCGCCGAAGCCTGAAACGGCGGCGGTGCCGGCGCTGTCGATCGACCGCGTCAGCCATGCCTATGGCCCGCGCCGGGCGCTGATGGACGTCTCCTTCAACGTGCAGCCCGCGAGCTTCACCGCGCTGCTCGGCCTCAACGGTGCCGGCAAGAGCACGCTGTTCTCGCTGATCACGCGGCTGTTCGGCATCCAGTCCGGCCGCGTCGGCATTTTCGGTCACGATGTCAGCAAGAGCCCCGGCGAGGCGCTGCGGCTGCTCGGCGTGGCGTTCCAGCCGCGCACGCTCGACCTCGATCTGTCGCTGACGCAGAACCTGCTCTATCACGCCGCGCTTCACGGCATCAGCCGCCGCGAGGCTGCCGCGCGCAGCGCCGAATTGCTCGGCCGCATCGGCCTCTCCGAGCGCGCCGGCAGCAAGGTGCGCGATCTCTCCGGCGGCCAGATGCGGCGGCTCGAGATCGCACGCGCGCTGCTGCACCGGCCGCGCCTGTTGCTGCTGGACGAGCCGACCGTCGGCCTCGACGTCAAGGCACGTGCCGACATCATCAGCCACGTCCGCCAGCTCGTCACCGAGCAAGGCATCGGCGTGCTCTGGGCCACGCATCTGTTCGACGAGATCACGGCGAGTGACGATCTCGTGGTGCTGCACCAGGGCAAGGTGCTGGCGCAGGGGCCGGTCGGCAGCGTGATTGCCGAGGCCGGCGCACAGGACGTCAACACCGCCTTCATGCGCCTGACCGGCGCGCAAGTGATGCCGGGAGGCGGCGCATGAGCAGCATCACCGCCCACGACACGCCACGCGGTTTCTCGTTTGCCGAGTACATGACCTGCCTCACCGGCATCGTCTGGCGCGAGGGGCTCCGCTTCCTGCACCAGCGCGAGCGCTTCGTCTCCGCGCTGGTGCGCCCCCTGGTGTGGCTGTTCATCTTCGCCGCCGGCTTCCGCCAGGTGCTCGGCATCTCCATCATCCCGCCCTACGAGACCTACATCCTCTATGAGGTCTTCATCGCGCCGGGGCTGATGGCGATGATCCAGCTCTTCAACGGCATGCAGTCCTCGCTGTCGATGGTTTACGACCGCGAAATGGGCAACATGCGCACGCTGCTGGTGAGCCCGCTGCCGCGCGGTTTCCTGCTGTTCTGCAAGCTGCTCGCAGGCACCGCGGTGTCGCTGCTCCAGGTCTACGCCTTCCTCCTGATCGCCTGGTTCTGGGACATCACCCCTCCTCCGATCGGTTATCTCACCGTGCTGCCTGCGCTGATCCTGTCCGGATTGATGCTGGGCTCGCTCGGCATGCTGATCTCCTCGGGCATCAAGCAGCTCGAGAATTTTGCCGGGGTGATGAACTTCGTGATCTTTCCGATGTTCTTCGCCTCCTCCGCGCTCTACCCGCTCTGGCGGGTGCAGGAGGGCAGCCCCTATCTCTACTATGTCTGCCAAGCCAATCCGTTCACCCACGCGGTCGAGCTGATCCGCTTCGCGCTCTACGGACAGATCAACTGGATCTCGCTGGCGGTGGTCGCGACCTGCACAATCGTCTTCATGATCGGGGCGATCTATGCCTATGATCCCTCGCGCGGGCTGGCGCGGCGAGGCCCTGCGGGAGGCGAAGGATGAGATCAGGGATCGTGACCATGGCTGCTATGGCGCTCGCAGTCGCGGGCACGGCCGTCCGCGCCGCCGATCCGCGCTTTCCCGACTGGCCTTGCACGCAAGCAAAAGTTCCGGACATCTCGCTTGCCGCTGTCTGGGCCGGGCCGCCGCTCGACGATGTGCAGAACAAATGGAAGGACGATGCGAAGGTCAGCGCGCTGGTCTCAAAACTGGCGGCGCGGAAGACTCCGCTGGACGAGGCCGAGAAGTCGGTGAAGGAATTTCTGGCTGGCTCGGCCAGCGACAAGACCGCGAATGCAAAACTGCTGTTCGCCGGCCTGTTCGACACCCTCAACGCCCAGCGCTCGCAGGTCATGAGCGGGCTCGAACGGGTCAGCCGCAAGCAGCGCGACGCTCAGCCGCAAGCAGCGCGACGC
>NZ_JBFULT010000564.1:0-4882 GCF_054049755.1 Bradyrhizobium sp. P5_C11_2 | reverse complement strand
ATTTAGAAGTGCGGGCCAAAGGTGTCAAGTTTTCAGACGGGCCAAGAGCTAAAAACCGGCCCGAAAACCTTGCGCAGATCACGCAATTCGCAACGGAAACCGGGTTTTTGGCCCACTCACGCGCCCTGCTGGCGGGCGCGGGAGGCGTGGGCCTGGAGCGCGCGGATGCGCTCGGCGAGCGTTCCGCCGCCTTCGGGCAGGGTCGCCGCAGCCGCGCCATTGGCAGCAGTGCCATTGGCCGGGCGCGGCACCGGCTTCGGAGGCTGGCCCGCCTCGGCTGCAAGCAGCGCCTCGATCGGCGAATTCGGGCCTTCGAGCTGCATCGCGAGTTTTGCCACCTCGGCCGCGATGTCGTTGATGCGTTCGCGCAGCAGCGCGTTTTCCATGCGCTCGGTCGCCCAGGAGCTCTCCGCCTGCTGCTGGATCGCGTTGATGTCGCGCTGGAGCTTGGCGCGCTCGTCGCGAGCGGTCTTGAGCTGCTCCTCCAGCGCGGCCTTTTCGGAGCGCAGTGTTTCGACCGCGGCCGAGGATTTGCCGCCGCTCAACGCGGCGATCTCGACGCGCAGCTCCTTGATGGTGCGCTCGGAGCCCTCATTGGTCTGGCGGAGCTGGTTGTTCTCATAGTCGCGCTCGGCGAGCAGCTTGCCTTGCGTGGCGAGGCGCGCTTCGAGGTCGGCGACGCGGCCCGAGAGCATTTCGGCCTCCTTGACCTGCACGRTGAGCTGACGATCGAGCTCGTTGACGCGCTGGCTCAGATTTTCGACACGGCCACGGGCATCCCCGAGCTCACGCGAGGCGGTCTCCGATTCCGAGCGTTCCTGCGCCAGTCGCGCCTGCGTGGCGGTAAATTCCTTCTCGGCATCGCCGACGCGATTCTTGAGTTCCTCGATCTGCGCGCGCACCGCGACGAGCTCGACCTGGCGGCTCTCGGCCATCATCGAACGGTCGGAGAGCTCGGAATTGATTTTGGCGAGCTCGCCCTGCTTGTCGCTCAGCGCAATCTCGGCCTCGCGCAAGGATGTGGTCTTGGCGTTGAATTCCTCTTCGGTGGCGCGGAGCTGCTCCTTCACCGCCTTCTCGCGGGCCTCCAGCGCAAAGATCGTGGCGTTCTTCTCGCCGAGCTCGATCTTCATGCGGTTGATGGCGTCGCTCTTCTTGCCGAGCTCGGCGAGCTGGCTCGTGGTCTTGTTCTTGAGCTGGTCGACGCTCATCTCGAGCCGCCGCGCCGACATGGCGAATTCGGCGCGGAGCTGGTCCTTGTCGGCCTGGATCTCCGCCATCGACAGCGGCGTGGCGGCCTCGAGCCGGCGCGTGGTCAGGCGTACCGCGCGGTTATGCACCAGCGGCACGATGGCGAGCCCGCACAGCATCGAGAGCAGGAAACYGATCGCCAGGTACATGATCGGTTCGACCATGGTCCAGAACTCCCAAGGCTAAGGAAAAATTTACCAACGACAATGCCATGGCGGGGCGGCTAAAAGCCAGCCCCGGCCTGTTGTTAACCTTGATCTGTCGCGGGAGGAGAGGGGGAGCCCTAGAACGGGTTCCAGGTCGCGCGCGGGGTGTATTTGAGGTAGCCGATATTGGCTCCCAGCCGCAGGCCGAGCCCCGAGCGGATCGGCACCAGCACGATGTTGTTGGCGGTGAGCGCCGTCATGCCGAAGCCGCCGATGATATAGGCCGAGCCGTCGAGGCCGGCGAAGCGCTGATAGATCGCGTTGGTGGCGGGCAGGTTATAGACCAGCGTCATGGTGCGCGCGCCGTCGCCGCCCCAGTCGAAGCCGAGCGAGGGGCCCTGCCAGTAGACGCGCAGGTCGCCGGCGTTCTTGGTGTAGAGCGTGCCTTCGCCATAGCGCAGGCCGGCGACGAAGGCGCCGGAGCCTTCCTCGCCCAGGATGTAGCCGTTCGGCAGGCCCCATTGGCTGACCGCCTTCTCGATGATCGAGGCGAGCCCGCGCGAGACGTTGCCGAAGAAGCGGTGGCCGGCGGTCACGAGTTCGTCGGGCCCATAGGTGCTGGGCGACGGGCTCCGCTGCGGCGGCGGCAGGTTGGGCGGCGGCGGCTGCTGGGCGGAGGCCGGCACGATCCACCCGACCATCGCGGCAAGCGCGACTGCGGCAAGGCGTGATGCGAAAGTCATAAAAGAACCCCTGGTATCGAATCCGGTCGCTTCCTTAACCTGACGCCAACAGGCACGGCTCTAGGTTGCGCCGAATGTCCCCTCGACTCGGATGTTATCCGCAGCAACTATGACGGCACAACGGCAGGAAGATAGCCCTTTGCGCCCCGGAATTGCCTTGATCGGGCATCTGGTCTGCCTGCTGGCGGGCATTTGGATCGCCTGCGCCGGGGTGCCGGCCGAGGCCGCCACCACCGAGCGGATCGTCGTCAACCGCTTCAGCGGCGTGGCCATCGAGGGGTTCGATCCCGTGGCCTATTTCGTCGACGGTGGCGCCGCGCTCGGCACCGCGGAGTTCGAGGCCAACCTCTGGGGGGCGGTCTGGCGCTTCCGGAACGAGGGCAACCGCGCCTCCTTCCTGGCTCATCCCGAAATCTATGGCCCACAGTACGGCGGCTATGATCCGGCCGACATCGCCCGCGGCATCGCGATTGCCGGCAATCCCCGTTTCTTCGTGATCGCGGCGCAGCGGCTTTACCTGTTCAGCCGGGAAGCCAATCGCGACGCCTTCGCCGCCGATCCGGAGCGCTTCCTCTACGAGGTGGGCAAGCRCTGGCCCGCGCTCCAGGACAAGCTCAGTCAGTAGGGCCTTGCCACCTCAGAGGCTTACCAGCTCAGAGCCTTGCCGCCCGTCGGTCGCCCCAGGCGATGAAGTCCGGGATGATGAAGCCGGTATCGCGCCGTTCGCCGAATCGGAGCTCGCCACCGTTGCCGTCGGTCACCGTGCCGCCGGCCGCGGTTACGACCGCGCAGCCCGCTCCGACGTCCCATTCGCACGTCGGCCCGAAGCGGGGATAGATGTCGGCGCTGCCCTCCGCGATCCGGCCGAACTTCACGGCCGAGCCGACCGTCCTTCGCACCGCATTCGGCCGGGCCTCGATGAATGCGTCACTCCTGGGATCGCCATGCGAGCGGCTCACCGCCGCGATCCAGGGCTCGCCCGGTTTCGGCAACGTGCGGGTATGGATCGGTTCGGCGGCCCCGATGGTAGCGCCGTCAAACGTCACGCGCTCGGCGCCGTGGCCGACGATGCCGCGCCACAGCAGCCCGAGCGCCGGCGCACTGACGATGCCGAGCAGCGGCACGCCACGGGTCACGAGGGCGAGGTTGACGGTGAACTCGTCACGGCCGGCGACGAACTCCTTGGTGCCGTCGAGGGGATCGATCAGGAAGAAGCTGTCGCGAAACGGCGGGCAGGCGAGCTGGGTCCGCTCCTCGGAAAGCGTCGGCACGTCCCCCGCAAGCTGGACCAGGCCGTCCGCGATGATGCGGTCGGCGGCGAGGTCGGCCTCAGTGACCGGCGAGCCGTCCTGCTTGCCGTCGATCCGCATCGCCGCCCGGTTCACCGCGAGGATGGCTTCGCCCGCCTTCACCACCAGCGCTGTGAGCGGCTCCATCAAGCGGGAGGCGGCTTCGCCGTCGATGATCCTCACCTGCATGCCTCATTCATCGGCAAATCTCGCCTCTCTCGGTTGATTCGCGGTCGATTCGCCATCGATTCGTCGCTGCTTCCACTTGGCTTCGGCTTGGGCTTATGGCCGCTTCGAGCCTATCGCAAGCTAGCTGCGACCGGCTTGCGAATGTTAGAACCGCCGCCATTCGTCAAGCATGCGTGATTCGCCGCGTCCGCGCCGTGCAATTCCAGGAACCCTCCAGGACCCCTTTATGTCTGGCACCTCGTCACCCGGTACCGCTACTGCTCCCGATATGCTCGAACTCGCAGCGCTGCTGTGCTCGCGGGTCTGTCATGATCTCATCAGCCCTGTAGGCGCCATCGTCAACGGGCTTGAAGTGCTCGACGACGATCCCAAGCCCGAGGACCGCGAGTTCGCGCTCGACCTGATTCGCAAGAGCGCCAAGACCGCCTCCGCCCGCCTCCAGTTCTGCCGTCTCGCCTTCGGCGCGGCCGGCTCCACCGGTGCGCAGATCGACCTCGGCGACGCCCAGACCATGGCGCGCGGCCACATCGAGGACGGCAAGTGCACGATCACCTGGAATTTGCCGCGGCTGCTGCTGCCGAAGAATCGCGTCAAGCTGCTGCTCAATATGCTGGTCGTCGCCCAGCACACGATTCCGCGCGGCGGCCTGCTCAAGGTCGATCCGATCGGAGACGGCGAGACCATGAGCTTCCGCGTCACCGCCACCGGACATAATGCGCGCCTGCCGCAGAACATCGCCGAGCTCCTGAGCGGCGAGCGCGGGCCTGCCGCGGATGCGCACGCGATCCAGCCTTATTATACGCGGCTCCTTGCGCAGGCCTGCGGGCTCACCGTGACGCTGGCGCCGGAAGGCGAAGCCATCACGGTTACCGCTTCGTAAACGCGGCGTCTTTCTCGGACGATTAATCGAATCTTTACGAGGCGCTTCGGCTTGTCCGGAGCGCCTTATCTCTTTGTTGGCTCCGTTCTTTTGCACATACTCAACCAATATTAAACGCTTTGCGGTGAAGCTGGCCCCATTCTGAATGGCGCATGACTCGTCGTGCGTGCCCTCCCTGTATGAAGGCCTGTTTTCATGGATGATCTGTTGCGGGAGTTTTTGACGGAGACCAGCGAGAGCCTGGACACCGTCGACAATCAGCTGGTGAAGTTCGAGCAGGAGCCGAACAACGCCAAGATCCTGGATAACATCTTCCGCCTGGTCCACACCATCAAGGGCACGTGCGGCTTTTTGGGATTGCCGCGGCTGGAAGCGCTGGCGCAT
>NZ_JBFULT010000563.1:0-4917 GCF_054049755.1 Bradyrhizobium sp. P5_C11_2 | reverse complement strand
GTCTCGCACGCCGCAAGGCCGGTCGCCAACCAGCAACAGGTCAGCATTAAGATGATGCGCCGCATAACTCTTGTCCCCGCCCGGCTCATCGGACTCATTGAAATATCATCGTCAGATTACCCAAGGCCAAGGCCCCCTGGCTCCTTACCTACCCGGCGCTGCGCCGCCGACCGGCACCGATACTCCACCGACCGTTCCAGGCGGCAATCCATCTATGTCGATGTTCTGGGTTGCGGTAGGCCGCACGCCCATCTGTTTCGTCGCATCGCCAACATCGGGAAGCTGATCCACCGGCTGTTTCGTGTTGCCATAACGTGTCACGGCGGCGCCAACGCGCCGAGCGTCGTACGCGATCCTGCGATCACCGACGTATCGCGGCCATGGATGGATCGTATGGGTGACGGCGTTGACCTGCTTGGCATCGCCGGCGCTCATCGTGATGGTGTCGGAGCGCTGGAAGTAGCGGTCCATCTCGTCATTACCGGCGAGGCCGTAACATCCCCCGAGCAGCAAGGGCGCGAACAGAACCAGATACCTTATGGTCATCTCTCGCTCCTAGTTGAGGGTCTTTACGACCGGCTGGTTTGCGGCGGCGGCCGGGGGCGGAACGGGCGTCCTGAGCTCGGGAGCGATGATGTGGCCGTACGGCCCCTTCACGTCGCCACCGGAATTGACGTAGTCATTGTAACGCTTGCGGACTTCCATCTGGCCATTGAGGAAGAAATCGACGTCATTGGCCGGAAGGCGGGAGTCGAGCGGAGAGGCCAGTTGCTGACCGGGTACCGCAGGCGCAACCAGGCGCGGCGTGATGATGATGACGAGGTCCGTTTCCTCCTGCAGGTAGGACTTGCTGCTGAACAAGGTTCCAAGCACGGGCACCGAGCCGATCCAGGGCAATTGCGAAACGTCCTGCCGGTTGCGGGTCTGGAGCAGGCCGGCGATGGCAAAACTCTGGCCGTCGCGCAATTCGACCGTGGTGCGCGCGTCACGGCGGGTCAAAGCAGGAACTGTCGTCCCCTGAATCGTCACCGCATTGGTGAAATCAAGCTCGCTCACCGACGGCTCAACCCGAAGATTGATCACGCCCCGCGAGAGAACGGTGGGCACGAAGGCCAGCTCGACACCGAACTTCTTGTAGTCGATGGTGATGGTGGGAAAACCGGTCGTCGTCGTGTTCGGGATCGGCACCGGAAATTCACCGCCGGCCAGGAAGCGGGCGGCATCCCCGGAAAGCGTGGTCAAGTTCGGCTCCGCCAGCCGGCGAACCAATCCTTTCGTTTCCAATGCGGTGATCAGCAGGTCCACCGAACCGCCGCTGCTGGTCCGAAGAATACTGGTCAACAAGCTCCCGAACGGGATCGGGGCGACGCCGCCTGCGGTGCCGACGAGCGTTCCCACAGTTCCGAGTATGGGAAGGCTGCCAGTAGGAGAACCACCAACGGGCGTACCGCCAGTATTACCAGTGGGGTTTGGGACCGTGTTAATACCACCGATCGGCTGTCGGACCGTCGCGCCAGTTGCCCCACCAAGCCCCGTATTCCCGACATTGGTCCCGTTGGCGTTCGCCGCATAAAGGTTCACACCGAGGTTACGCCCAGCCTCCCGGTTGACCTCGAGAAATCGCACCTCGAGCATCACCTGTTGCGGCGCCGCGACGCTCATCGCGTTGACGACAGTTCCTCCCTTCGCGACGGTGCTGGTGGCAATTGCCATGGCCCGCTCGGCGGCAACCGCGTCGACGGCGGTTCCGCTCAGCACCACCTGGCCCTCCGAAGCCGAGACGCGAACACCCTGCATGCCGGTGCCGGTCCGGATGTTCTGCTGCAAATTGCCGGTATCGATCACGACCTCGACGTCGAGAATCCCGATCTGCTTCATCGAGCTGTCGAACAAAATGACGTTGGTGGTGCCGGTCTGCTTGCCCTGGACGTAGATCAGGTGATCGCTCAACGACTTCACGTCGACAATATCAGGCGAGCCCGCGACAATGGTCGCAAAAGCCGTGTCGACCTTGAAGGTGCGTGACTTGTTGACGACCACCTTGACCCGCTGGACGTCGTTCATTTCGCTGACGAAGACGCCGCCGCCGGAGGAGCCCCTCCGATCTGCGGCCGCGGCGCTGTCAGCGGACTCAAACAAGGCGAGCGCCGCGCCAACAGCCATCACGCTGAAAGCGAGAAGCCTCCCTACCTTATTACCCGAAACGCGACCGCCACCCATTCGAGTCCCCCCACTGCGATCCACGGCTGTCCCCGCAAATCTACGTGCTCGATGCTCCCAAAAGTTCCCCTCTACGCACCACGTCGGAGAGCTTACAATTCATCCCATTACAAATCGTTATTCGTGTTTCCAAGATCACATCCTTCATTCCCCTTCCTTGCAAGAAGAGACGCTTACCGCACTGCGGCAACAGCACAGAAAACTTTCCGATGTTGCCAGCGTGCACCACTTTTTCCCGTTTGCTTGGAACCTGCAGCACAAGCGCGCACGAGTTCCGCCGGCGCCCGCTTTGGCGAGTTCCCTATCGATTTCGGAGGATCTGTTGGAACAACCGGAACTTGCTCTCCCGCTTACAGAGATCCCGACGCATTCCGGGATGGTTGCTCGCTACCACTAGAAGGGAATCGAGGTGGACGCGCTCGGCGCGTTCAATGTGGTGCCCCATATCGGCATCAGCATCTTGAAGCTCGGGTCGGATGCCGTAACGGTGAGTGCAGCGGCTCCCGCAGTCGTGCTCAGCGTAGGCGCGAGACCGCCGGCAAATAGCATTGGGGCAACGGCTTTTTTGGCAGCAGCGGATGGCAGGGGGTCACCCGAACAGGTTGGTGAAGTCTTGCTCATCGCGCTATTGACGAAGCAGTCGCTGATCATCCATGTCCGGGCACCGGCGTTGGCGAGCGTCCGCAATGACTGCATGGTGATTGCGTAACGCCCCAGATCGAAGATGGTGAACATCAGTATGAAAAGCGGCAGAGCGACGAGACAAAATTCCATCGCCCCGATGCCGCGCTGATCAAGCTTTCTCATCACTGCACCAACTGGACATACTGGCTTTTCGGCAGCTTCGTTTGCGATGGGCACCCCGTGGTGTCAAAGGTGGCATTGCCGTTGAACGAGATCGAGGCTGCGATCAACTGGCCACAAGCGCCGCCCGTGCCGCCTACGGCGATCGTCGGATTGCCCTGAAACGTCACTGATGCGTTCGGCGCATAGATGTTTCCTGTGAGGTTGATGTTGCTATTTCCACCGAAGGTCACAGCCGTCGCTGAGGCATCGTACATCGACATGTRCTGGAATAATGCAGCGCTAGACTGGAGGGCCGCCGGAAGCGACGAGGCGTTAGGGGCAGTTGCCGGCCCCTTGAGGGTGAGCATCGCGCCCCCCTTCATGTCAATGCTCGCCCCTGGCAACAGGATGAAGGTCACTCCCGTACATGGATTTGTGCAGGAGACGATGGAGCCGCCTTTGAGAGTCAGAGTACCGGATATGAAGTACACCGACACCCCTGCAGCCAAGGAGACATTGGCATTGCCCTTCGTCTGGGTATTGTTATTCGTGCATGCGGTGCTGGCCGAGCCGGCCACGTAAGCGACGAGATCCGATCCTGGACATACTGGAAGACCACATTTGGCGGGGAGCGTGGGGTTCGCGCCGCACAACGTGGTGAGGGCACCATCGAGAGCAGAGAAGGGATTGGCGGTCGGGGCCGGCAAATACTTCAACGCCTTGTCACAGAACGACGCGGCACCCGTGCAGCCACCGACAGTCGACAGCGAGCCGAGATTCATGGTCATCCCGCCGCCGGTAAAGTTGATTGCATTGTTGGCCGTACTGTTCGAGGCCATGCCGCAATTGGGCGCATTGATGTTCGGGCTCCCCTGAAAGCCGATCGAGCCTGTCAATGACAGGACGCAGGGCGGAAACAGCACACTTTTTACTGTGGCCACGGCTGTCGCGGGAATATTGACAGTGGACAGACCAAGCACTCTCGCGAGGTATGCCGGCTGTTGCTGGCTAACAGTGGCCTGAACGTAAGTTCCGGCCGTCCCCTTCCATGACGTGAGCGAGGCGACCTGGACGGTCTGAGAGATTCCCGCCGGATTGCTACCGACACACTGGGAGCCGGGATAGGAGGTGGAGCCCACGTTACAGAACGCGTTCTGTGCCGCGGCCTGCTTGGCGCGGTAGTCCACTGTTTGTGAAACCGCGCAGGGTGGATTCGACAAGCACAATTGCTGCGCGGCCCCCGAATAGGCCGCCGAATCTGCGGCATTCTGCGCGTGTTGCCTGGTGACGTACCACGATCCCGCCTCGCCCCCGAGTGCGACCACGCCTATCAGCGGCACCAGGGCGATAACGGTTGCGAAGGCGGCGGCACCACGACGAGAGCGAAGCAAGCCACGCATGGAACACTCCTATTGAAACCGTTCAGCGTAAGCCAGTGTGAACGAACAAGGATTGGCGTTGCCACTTCGACAGATCACCGATCTCAGCACGATGGGTGCCACGGTGACGGTCGTCGTGTACGTATAGTGCTTGGGCGAACCAGAGTTGCCTGCGGAGCAGGCAGCCATGCTATCGCTGCAAACGACCTGGAGATTGTTGATGGGATAACCCGACACCGAAGTGGGGAGCGCCGACTTCCAGCCTGCCCAAGCGGTCACGTCGGGCGGCGGGCTGTACTGGATCTTTTGCCCGAAGGCGCGCAATGCTTCCCACGCGGATACAAACCGAAAACCAGCGGCGGCAACGTCGGCAAGCGGCATCAGCAGGGTCGACACCAGGATAATGTAAACGAACATCATCTCAAGCGCGGCGGCGCCGCGCTGATCCGCGATGAAGGACTTTTTACGGCACGCGCGTCTGCCTCGACGGACACTTACCACGTCCTGATGCCGACCCCGAGCACGACCAAGT